>JBJENB010000173.1:0-22541 GCA_051879975.1 Wujia sp. | reverse complement strand
AGAGCTCTTCAGTGTTATTGTGTAATTTTTGTATGAGGTCCTCCATATATTATTATATAGATTTTTTTGGGTGTTTTTATGGCTTTTGCATTTAATATTTCACAAGACAGAATTTTGTGCGTATATGACGAGGGGAATAGGATAATGAAATCTATAATGGGGAATGGCAGAGCTGTCATTAGAGAAGTTCTTGAAAATGATTATGATAAGGGACTTAATGCCATTGCTATAGGGGACAACATATATATTTCATATATAACATTTTCAGGGAAATTGGTTGCTATAGATATGTCTGGCGATAGGCGGGTTATACTGTGTGTCGATTGCGACAATATCCGTGATATGGAAAATATAGGTATAATCGCAATTGAAAATGAAGTATTTATTCTTTATAAAATCAGTTATCCTGATGGAGATGCTGAAATAAGATATGTAACGGCAAAACAGGGAAGCCCAAGCCAGATATTATACAGCAATCATAATACCTTCCGGTATAGTCTGATACATGAAGAAATTGGTGAGGATGGAGAAACAGGTAACTATTATATAAACATAATTGAGAAAGACAGCCCTAAAATACGCAGATTTAAATTGCTGAAAAGGGGTAATGGAATAATCGATTGCGATGAATATCTCATTGTTCGACGGGAAACCATAGATGAGCTTAATAAGAAATGTCTAATCAATGCAGAAGAATGTAATAGAAAGCTCAAGGCACAGCAAAGAGAGAATGATGAAAGAATAAAAAGAAAACTGAAGGAGCAGGAAAAAAGATTTAAGAAGCAGTATGACCAGCTTAGCGAGATGGCAAAAAATATTCAGGATGACGGACGCAGATGGAGAGATTTGTACTATAGAAGTACTAGACGATAATCGTAGAAAGCTTGACATAATTCAAAAAAGGAGATATATTAAAATTTGCAGCCTTTTTGGGAGAATGTTTCCATGACTGCATAAGATATTTTGTATTATGTAAACATTGTACCACAATATCTGGGAATGTAAAGGGTTAAATATGAGCGAATCAAAAAAAAATAAAAATGAATACGTTCAAAAAAAATCTGACGAAAATAAATCCTACAACAGAAGAAATGTAGATAATATCAAGAAATTAATCATTTTAACATTTCTTGTTGTGTGTGCACTTCCGATTATTTTCTGTCTGTACATGATGGTTAGAGTGAATGCGTTAGAGCGCAAGCTGGATGATATGTACGCAAAGTTTATTTCTAAAAATGTTTCGGTGGATGCCACTGAAAATGAGAATGATTATGCTGCTAACCTGGAAGAAATGGATCAGCAGGCTTATGCAGAGCTAGAAATCAATACCACCTCGCCAAGTCAGTTTCTTACATACACAGATGACAATACGGATATGACTGCCACGGAGGGAGATGTTACGCAGGATAATGCTTCGGATAAATACAGTGCTTCTGAAGAGGAGAACATTGGGATAGGAACCGGAAATTATGTGACTAACGGAAAGACAGTATATCTTACCTTTGACGACGGACCAAGTGTGAACACAGATATGATTCTGGATGTTCTTGCGGCAAATAATGTAAAGGCAACCTTTTTCCTATGTTATAATCCTGACGAGTCTGTTTGGCCAATGTACAAGCGTATAGCTGACGAGGGACATACAGTTGCACTTCATTCCTATTCTCATGTATATAAAACCATATATGCAGATAAGGAAGCCTTTATCGATGATGTAACTATGATTCACGATTTTGTTTATGAACAGACCGGAGTGGATTCAAAGCTGTATCGGTTTCCGGGAGGAAGCTCCAACACGGTTTCCAATGTAGATATGCAGATACTTATGGAGTATTTATATGATGAAGGATATACATATTTTGACTGGAATGCATTGAATGGAGACGCGGTTAACACAGCTACTTCACCGCAGCAATTAAATGACAATGTGATGTATTATGTCAGAAACAATGCAGGTGATTCCATAGTCCTAATGCATGATCTGGGCAATGTCACGGCCACAGCCGAGAGCTTGCAGGATTTGATAGACACATTGAGAGCCGAGGGCTATACGCTTGCACCAATAGATGAGAATACCGTTCCGGTTCAGCATGTTACATATAAAGGCATAGATGAGTAGCGACAGAGAGGTAAACGTCATGGATTATACTATGGCAATGAATTATATAGAGGGTAAGAATAAGCTCGGCATAGTGCCGGGCTTAGATAATATAAAGGAGCTTTTGCGCAGACTTGGCAATCCGCAGAATTCGGTTAAATGTATGCATATTGCGGGTACCAATGGTAAGGGCTCTATTTTTTCGTTTGTGGAGGATATCCTTATATGTGCCGGATACAAGGTTGGGCGGTACATTTCTCCTACAATCTTTTCCTATCTTGAAAGATTTCAAATAAACAAGGTAAATATGTCAGAGGAGTGCTTCTGCCATATTTTATCGGAGGTATCTGCTGTTGTTGAGAATATGGTTCAGGAGAAGGGAGTAAGTCCTACTGCCTTTGAGATAGAGACTGCCATAGCTTTTTTGTATTTTAAGAAAAATAATGTTGATTTCATGCTGATTGAGTGTGGTATGGGTGGAGCACTTGATGCTACAAATGTTATGGAAAAGCCGCTTGTCAGTGTTATGGCCTCCGTAAGTCTTGACCATATGCAGTTTTTGGGAGATAGCATTTCGCTAATCACTGATAATAAGGCAGCGATCATAAAGGATCATGGATTATGTGTCTCATATCCTCAGTGTGAGGAGGCAGGAGCGGAGCTTGAAAAAAAATGTGCAGAGAAGCATGCTGAGCTTGATATGGTGAAAAGGTCGGAGGTTGACATAATAAAACAAGAGCTGCTGGACAACCATTTTATATATAAGGGCCATGAATATTGTATTACTTTGTCGGGGGAACACCAGATATATAATGCTGCCACCGCAATTGAAATAATACATGCTTTGAATAAGAAAAATGTATTTTCGATTGAGATTTCGGATGAGGTTATGGAGAATGCCATTGCTAAGACCAACTGGCCCGGCAGACTGACTAAAATTCATGATGCGCCTATTGTGATGGTGGATGGTGCCCATAATGAGGAAGCATGGAAATTACTTGCGGCGGCAGTGAATAAATATTTTACAAATAGACGGATTATTTATATAATAGGAGTATTAAGGGATAAGGAATATAATAAGATGATAGATATACTCAAGGATAGTATGTCATACGCCATAACCGTAACTCCTGACAATGCAAGAGCACTTGATAAGGAAACCTTGAGAGAGCTGATTGTGCAGGAGGGAATTGCTGCGGAAATGGCGGATAATGCAGAAACTGCTCTTACCAGGGCTATGTCGATAGCGGGAGCAGATGGTGTGGTTATGGTCTGCGGATCCCTTTCTTTTATTGCAGAATATCTTAATTTCTTTAGCAGTAAAAATAAAAATCAAAATAGTTGGTAGCATAAATATGAATAGAGTTGATAAGATAATTAATCATGCTTTGTATAAGAAATATATGGCTGAAATAAAAAAAGCAGAAATCGACAGAGTTTTTTGTCTTCACGATATAAATCATAGCTTGGATGTGGCAAGAATATGCTATATTTTGAATCTTGAGGAGAAGCTTGATTTTGACAAAGAGCTTATATATGCCATGGCATTACTTCATGACATAGGAAGAGTTGAAGAATATGTAAAGGGAGTTTCCCATCATACGGCAGGCGCTGAGATTTCGGAGGAGATACTTCGGGCGTGTGGATTTGAAAACGGTGAAACACAGATAATATGCCAGGCAATAAGCAACCACAAGTCTGCCTCGGAGGATATTGACAGAAGAAGCTTAGGATTTCTCCTGTACAGGGCAGACAAGCTGTCCAGAAATTGCTTTGACTGTAGCGCATATGAACAGTGCTATTGGAGTGAAAATCTTAAAAATAAAGGAATAGTGGTATAGTTTATGACTGAAAAAATGTGTATTGGCAACAAAAGCTTTCATATTGGAGCAAGACCTTATATTATGGGAATCTTAAATGTTACCCCTGATTCCTTTTCAGACGGTGGTAATTATACGGATATTGATAAGGCATTAAAGCAAACAAAGCTTATGCTGGACCAGGGTGCTGATATAATAGATGTTGGCGGTGAGTCCACAAGACCGGGACATGTGAAGATATCCGTTCAGGAAGAGATAGAGCGTACCTGTTTTGTCATAGAAGCTATCAAGGAGAATTTTGATGTACCGGTTTCTCTGGATACCTATAAGGTTCCCGTGGCACGGGCAGGGCTTTTGGCAGGGGCAGATTTAATCAATGATATATGGGGATTTAAATGGGAATCCGGTATGGCGGAAACCGTAGCGGAGTTTGGTGCTGCCTGCTGTCTTATGCATAATCGTGAGGTGGCTGTATATAACTCCTTTGTGGAGGATGTGCTTGAGGATTTAAGGGAAAGCATTAATATCGCACTTGGGGCGGGAGTAAAGCCTGATAAGATTATGATTGATCCGGGAATTGGCTTTGCCAAAGACACGAATCAGAATCTCGTTATGATGAATAATTTAGAGAGGCTGTTGGAGCTTGATTATCCTATATTGCTTGGAACATCCAGAAAATCTATGATTGGAAATACTTTGGAATTGCCTGTGGATCAGAGGGAAGAGGGAACCATGGCTACCTCCTGTGTGGGCTTGATGAAGGGATGTTCATTTTTTAGAGTACACGATGTGCAGACTAATTATAGAGCTTTGAAGATGACGAATGCAATTTTAAAAAGCAGCTTATGATCGGAGGTTCATATGGACAAGATAGTTATTAAGGACCTAGAGGTATTTGCCTATCATGGTGTGTTGGACAGTGAAAAGCAGAAGGGACAGACCTTTATCGTTACAGCTGAGCTTTTTCTTGATTTACGGGACGCAGGTATGAACGATAGTCTTGATGATACGGTAAACTATGCTCAGGTCTGCGATGACATCTGTTCTGTTATGACAGAGGAACGATTTGATTTGATAGAAACGGTGGCGGAGAGTGTGGCAGATGCCATCTTGATAAAGTATGAAAAAATCAAGCAGGTCAGAGTGATTATCAGCAAGCCGGAGGCACCAATCGACCTGAGCTTTGATACAGTATATGTTGATATAACCAGAGCCAAGCATATCGCATATCTTGGCATTGGCTCCAATTTAGGAGACAAGGAAGGTTATCTTGATTATGCCGTAGACCAGCTCAACAAGGATGAGCGAATCAAGGTAAATAAGGTGTCCTCATACATGATTACAGAACCCTATGGAGATGTGGAGCAGGATGATTTTTTAAATGGGTGTCTGGAAATAGAAACCCTTTATACACCGAAAGAGTTACTTACATTGATTGGAGATATTGAAAATGGTGCAGGGAGAAAAAGGCTTATCCACTGGGGACCAAGAACTCTGGATATTGATATATTGTTATATGACAGGGAAATGATAATGGAGGAGAAGCTTACCATACCTCATATTGAGATGGCGAACAGGGATTTCGTTCTGGTGCCTCTGTGCGAGATTGCTCCCTATGCGTTTCATCCCGGATTTAATAAGACAGCTATAGAGCTTTATAATATGCTCAAGGAAAATAAAAATTTATAAAAATATTGGAGGTGAAAAAATGGCATACAAAATGTTTGCAGCCATATACGTTGGTTCCAGCGATATGTCCATGGTGATATACGAAATCAATGGGCGTAAGGATTTCAAGAGAGTAGATGGACTCAGCAAAATCATTGAGTTAGGTAAAGATACCTACAGCAAAGGTATGCTTAGCGCAGAATCAATTACAGCAATTTGTGATATATTAGAAGGCTTTAAAAAGAAACTTAAGGAATACCAGATTACAGAGTACAGAGCCTACGCAACCAGTGCAGTTCGTGAGGCGAAGAATTCTGAGCTTGTTCTTGATACAATCAAGAGAAGAACGAATATCGATGTAAATATACTGAGCAACTCTGAACAAAGATACATAAGCTTTAAGGGTATATTTGCCAAGGACAAGAATTTCCATGAGATCGTGAGTAAGAATACAGCTTTTGTTGATGTTGGTGCCGGTAGCGTACAGGTATCCCTGTTTGATAAGAATAATCTTGTCATTACTGAAAATATTCATATTGGTGCAGTTCGAGTAAGAGATTATCTCGCTTTGCTGGGTAATCGTTCCGGAAGACTTGACCAGGTGATTTCCGAATATGTGGAAAGTGACATCGTAACCTTTAGAAACATTTATATGAAGGATAAGGAAATTAAAAATGTTATTGCAGTGGGTGAGGTAGTCGGCTCCTTGAGAAAGCTTGCACCGGAGATTGAGGATAATGGCAAGATCAGTCGTGAGAAATTTAATGAAATATATGACAAGGTTGTGGACATGTCTCCTCAGCAGCTTTCTGAGCAATATGGTATACCTTACGAGAGAGCGACACTTATGCTTCCTAACATCATTATTTATCAGTCCTTCTTAAATAACTGTAAGGCTGAGGAGATATTTATATCTAAGGTCGATTTCTGTGATGGTATTGCTGCATCCTATATGGATGAGGGAAGCAGAATTGTATTTGGACATAATTTTGATGAGGATATACTTGCCTCTGCTTATGCAATAGCTAAGAGATACAGGTGTGACAGAAACCATATTGAGCAGATAGCGAGATTTGCTTTAAAGATATTTGACGGCATGAAAAAATATCATGGCATGGGTAAAACAGAGCGAATTCAGCTTCAGATAGCAGCCTTGCTCCATGATTGTGGTAATTTCATCAATCTAAATAATGGTGCGATTAATTCCTATTATATTGTTGCCAATACTGAAATAATTGGTTTATCCCACAAGGAGCGTATGGAGGTAGCAAATATCGTTAAATATAACATTTTGTATCTTCCGAGCAAGAGTGAGGTGAACTCTGAGCTTTTGGAGTGCGATTATGTGACCATTGCAAAGCTGGTTGCAATACTTAGGATAGCCAATATCCTTGATAAGAGCCATCTTCAGAAGATTGAGGATTTAACAGTAAATGTACATGATAATGAGATGATAATCACTGCAAAGACCTTTGAGGACATAACACTTGAGGCGGGACTCTTTGCCGCACGAGCAGATTTCTTTGAGACAGTTTTCGGCATCAGACCTGTGCTCAGACTGAGAAAGGGAGTGTAAATCGATGGATAAGAAAATATTGGAAAAACCGGAAAATTATTATAACAGAGAGCTTAGCTGGTTACAATTTAACTATAGAATACTCGGCGAGGCTAAGGATAAAACCCTGCCTTTGTTTGAGAGACTGAAATTTCTCAGTATTACCGCATCGAATTTGGATGAGTTTTTTATGATAAGAGTTGCATCTTTAATTGACCTTTGCAGGGAGGGTGTGACAAAGAAGGACATTGCAGGAATGACTCCGGCAGTTCAGCTGGAGAAGGTTATGAATGAAACGAAGAACATGATAAGCAGTCAGTATACGGTTCTGAATCGTTCCCTTATCCCGGCCTTGGGGGCAGAGGGCTTGAAGCTGGTAGCACATTATGAGGATTTATCTGAGAAGCAGGCTAAGTTTGTTGACAAGTATTTTGACAAGAATGTTTATCCGGTTCTTACACCTATGGCAGTAGATTCATCAAGGCCATTTCCTCTAATCAGCAATAAGACTCTTAATATAGGAGCACTGATTCATGACAGAAAAAAAGATGTAATGGATATAGCAACGGTGCAGGTACCATCCGTTCTTCCGAGAATAATAGAGCTCCCTAAAGAGGGAGACGGAATGGAGATAATACTTCTTGAGGAGGTAATCGAGAAGAATCTCAGTAAGCTTTTCCTGAACTATGAGATTGTATGTGCCCATCCATATCGTATTATGAGAAATGCAGACCTTACCATAGATGAAGAGGATGCAGCGGATTTATTAAAAGAAATTGAAAAGCAGATAAAGAAGCGTGCAAGGGGAGATGTCATTAAGCTTGAGGTTGAGTCCAACATGGACAAGAGACTTCTTAAGGAGCTTAAAAAACAGCTTCAGGTAGATGGAGAAAACGTATATCCAATCAATGGTCCCCTGGATTTGACCTTCCTTATGAAGGTGTATGGTCTTGACGGTTTTGAGGGCTTAAAGGCTAAAAAATATATTCCTCAGCCTGTTGCAGATATAAACAGTGATGAGAATATTTTTGATCAGATTAAGAAAAAGGATATATTGCTTCATCATCCTTATGATGAATTTACCCCTGTGGTTGAATTTATCAAACAGGCAGCAGTGGATCCGGATGTATTGGCGATAAAGCAGACCCTTTACAGGGTCAGTGGAAACTCACCGATAGTGGCAGCCTTGGCGCAGGCAGCGGAGAACGGCAAGCAGGTGTCGGTTTTAGTGGAGCTTAAGGCAAGATTTGATGAGGAGAATAATATCAACTGGGCCAAGAAGCTGGAGAAGGCAGGAGCTCATGTTATATATGGATTGGTGGGACTTAAGACCCATTCCAAGATTGCTCTCGTGGTAAGACGGGAGGAGGATGGTATCAAGCGATATGTTCATCTTGGGACGGGAAATTATAATGACATAACTGCAAGACTTTATACAGATATGGGTATGCTTACAGCATCGGATTCCATCGGCGAGGATGCTACAGCTGTATTTAATATGCTGTCAGGATATTCGGAGCCGCCAGCATGGAATAAGCTTTTGGTGGCACCTATATGGATGAAGGACAGGTTTGTTGCCCTGATTAAGAGAGAGGCAGACAATGCCAGAGCCGGTAAGGAGGCAAGAATTGTTGCTAAGATGAATTCTCTCTGCGACCCGGTTATCATTAGGGCTTTATATGAGGCTTCCAATGCAGGTGTTAAGATTGACCTTATAGTGAGAGGTATTTGCTGTCTTAAGACAGGTATTAAGGATTTATCTGAGAACATTACAGTTAGATCCATAGTGGGTAATTTCCTTGAGCATTCGAGAATATTCTATTTCTACAATGATGGCTTCGAGGATGTATATATGGGAAGTGCTGACTGGATGCCGAGAAATCTCGACAAGAGAGTGGAGATTACTTTCCCGGTGGAGGATGAGGACTTAAAGGCTCGCGTTATTGAAATACTTCGCATACAGCTTGCCGATACCCTTAAGGCATATATTCTACAGCCGGATGGAAGCTATGAAAAGCAGGATTTAAGAGGCAGAGAAAAGCTTGAGGCTCAGGCTTATTTCTGTCAGCAGGCTATCAATTACCAGAAAGAAGAAAAGAAAAAGATGTCAAGGGTTTTTGTCCCAAAAACAAAGAATGATTAACAGAGTATCAATAATTAAACATATGAATGAGGAGAAAAAATGGATAAGTTTTTTAAGATTTCAGAGCGTGGCTCAAGTATCCGTACAGAGATATTTGCGGGTATAACAACTTTTTTTGCTATGGCGTATATCGTATTGGTCAATCCTGCCCAGGTAGCAGCAGGTGGAGCAGGAGGATGGCTTGTAGCGGAAGGTGCTGATGCTGTAACTATGGGAAAGATTTGGAACGCAGTCTATATTGGTTCCATTCTTGTGGCGGTAATAGGTACTCTTCTGATGGCATTTCTGGCTGATATGCCTTTTGCACAAGCCTGTGGAATGGGACTCAACTCATTCTTCTGTACAACCTTTGTATCAGGTGCATTTTTTGCAGGTGCAGATGTGGTAACCGGATATCAGTCAGGACTTGTAATCATACTTCTTTCAGGTCTTGTATTCCTTGTACTTTCCATTACAGGACTTAGAGAATATATAGCTAAGGCAATGCCGGAATGTCTGAAGAAAGCTATACCGGCAGGAATAGGTCTGTTCATTGCTTTAATCGGATTTAAGAATGCCGAGATAGTTGAGGCCAATCAATATACTTTTGTTCAATTCTTTGATTTCCATGGAAGAATTACTGCAGAAGGTGTGACCGCACTGGAGGCATGGAGAAGTATTGTTCCACCTATAGTTGCCATCATTGGCGTAATTATTATTGCAATTCTTTCTAAGAAGGGAGTGAAGTCGGCTGTAATAATAGGAATTCTTGTTGATACGGTTCTCTATTATGTGTTTATGGGTCAGACTCCTGGCTTTGATATCAGTGGTATCAGTCAGTCCTTTAAGGATTTTGGAGAGATAGGCTTCCTTGGTGTTTTCAATGGGGATGCATGGGAGGCGGCCTTTAACAGCACATATGTGGGCGGTGTATTCTCAGCAATTATGTTGGTTATCGTATTCTGTCTTGTAGATATGTTTGATACTGTAGGAACTCTCTACGGAACAGCTTCTCAGGCAGGAATGTTGGACGAGAACGGAGATCCAATTAACCTAAACAAATCTATGCTTTGCGATTCGATTGGTACAGTTTCAGGCTCAATTCTTGGAACATCAACCTGTACAACCTTTGTTGAATCTGCTTCAGGTGTGGGTGCAGGTGGAAGAACAGGCTTTACCAGTCTGATAACAGCAATTTGCTTTGCCGTATGTCTCTTCTTAAGCCCAATTGCAGATGTCATTCCAAGCTGTGCTACTGCACCGGCCCTTATCTTTGTGGGTGTGCTTATGGCGAAGAACTTTGCTAATGTTGATATGGATGATATGCTTTCTGCTGTACCGGCATTTCTTGCATTCATCATGATGCCACTTACCTACTCTATTTCAAATGGTATTGGTATTGGTGCGATTGCGTATGTATTAATAGCTTTATTTACCGGAAAATACACGAAGAAGGATATTGTTGTAACTGTTATAGCAGCATTATTTGTATTAAAATTTATTTTTGTAACTATGTAGTTAGATAAGGAGCAAAAAATGCTTAAGACATTAGTAAGACAGATTAAAGAATACAAAAAATCATCGATTGCGACGCCGATATTTATGATACTTGAGGTTGTCGTGGAGACGCTGATTCCCCTCTTAATGGCATCCATAATTGACGATGGCGTTGAAAAGGGTGATATGAGTCACATATACAAGATTGGCGCTATTATGGCTGTTCTTGCTTTAGCAGGGCTTGTTTTTGGAATTCTTGGCGGTAAATACGGAGCCAAGGCATCCGCAGGCTTTGCGAAAAACCTTAGAGAGGCTATGTACAATAACATACAGACCTTCTCATTTTCAAATATTGATAAATACTCAACAGCAGGACTTATCACAAGACTTACAACGGATGTAACCAATATTCAGAATGCTTACCAGATGATACTCAGAATATGTATGCGTGCCCCGATGAGCCTTATTTTTGCAATGTTTATAGCATTTACTATTAATGTTAAGCTGGCAAGTATTTATCTGATTGCGGTTATTTTACTTGGGATATTCTTATTTATAATAATTCATTTTGCAACGCAGCACTTTACTCATCTTTTCAAAAAATATGATGCTTTAAATGCCAGCACACAGGAAAATGTATCTGCTATTCGTGTTGTTAAGGCATATGTTCGTGAGGATTATGAGAAAGAGAAATTTGACAGTGCCAGCGAGATGGTTTTTGACCTGTCAGTGAAGGCTGAGAAGGTTCTGGCATGGAACAATCCAATTATGATATTTACAGTGTATTCATGTATTTTGCTCATAAGCTGGCTGGGAGCCCACATGATTGTCGGAGGCGAGCTGTCAACAGGAGACCTGACCAGTCTGCTGGCTTATTGTATGAATATACTTATGAACCTTATGACATTGTCTATGATATTTGTCATGATGTCAATGAGTCTTCCAAGCGCAAGGCGTATCGCTGAGATTATCAATGAGCAGGCTGATATCGTAAATCCTGAGCACCCTGTTATGGAAATAAAGGATGGAAGCATTGATTTTAATAATGTCAGCTTTAGATATAGAAAGTTTAAAAGGTCAGGCAATGACGATATGGATGAGAACATGGTGGTTGAGGATGGAGTAAGTGGGCCTGTTCTGACAAATATTGATTTGCATATTCAGTCTGGAGAAACCATAGGAATACTTGGTGGAACAGGCAGTTCTAAGTCAAGTCTGGTCAATCTCATCAGCAGACTGTATGACGTGACTGAGGGGGAGCTTCTTGTAGGCGGCGTAAACGTGAAGGATTATGATTTGGAGGTGCTTCGTAATGGGGTTTCGGTAGTGCTTCAGAAAAATGTGCTTTTCTCAGGTACAATTTATGAAAATCTCAGATGGGGTGATGAAAATGCAACGGATGAGGAATGTAAGAGAGCCTGTGTGCTTGCCTGTGCAGATGAATTTATAGACAGGATGCCGGAGGGCTATAATACCTACATAGAACAGGGTGGAGCCAATGTGTCGGGTGGACAGAGACAGAGATTATGTATCGCAAGGGCACTTCTCAAAAAACCTAAGATACTTATACTGGACGATTCCACAAGTGCAGTAGATACCGCAACGGATGCTAAGATAAGAAAAGCCTTTGCAGAAGAAATACCAAATACAACTAAGCTTATTATTGCACAGCGTGTCAGCAGTATAATGCATGCTGACAGAATCGTTGTACTGGAGGATGGTCATA
Source organism: Wujia sp. (assembly GCA_051879975.1). GTDB lineage: Bacteria > Bacillota > Clostridia > Lachnospirales > Lachnospiraceae > Coprococcus_C. The sequence continues at coordinate 10,055 of JBJENB010000173.1, read as the reverse complement.
TCAATGGAGTGGGAACTCATGAAGAACTTCTTGCCGGAAATGAAATCTACAAGGATGTTTATGAGTCACAGACCAATGGAAGCGGAGACTTCGACGAGGGAGGTGACATGTAATGGCAGAGGCTAAAATAGTAAAGGCACCGGGTGCCAGGGGAATGAGAGGTCCAAAGCCGAAGCTGGAGAATCCCGGCAAGATATTTAAGAGGCTTTTAGCCTATATAGGTAAAAAATATAAGTTTCATTGTATTTTAGTTTTGGTATGCATCTTTGTTAATGCACTTGCCAATGTACAGGGAACCATGTTCATGAAGACACTGATAGACGACTACATTATTCCTATGGTGCAGAACAATAGCAATGACTATTCAGGACTTCTGGGCAGTATGTCAAGGGTAGCTGTTTTTTATCTGTGTGGAATTATAGCAGCCTATACACAGCAGAGAATTATGATTGCAGTTACACAGGGAACGCTTAGGGAGCTTAGGTCAGAGGTGTTCACGCACATGGAGAGTCTTCCTATTAAGTATTTTGACCAGCATGCTCACGGTGATATTATGTCGGTTTATACGAATGATATAGATACCTTAAGACAGATGATCAGCCAGAGTATTCCGCAATGTATTTCCAGTATAATCACCATAGCCAGTGTATTTATCAGTATGCTTTTATTGAGTATACCTCTTACACTGGTAACCCTGATTATGGTTGCAATAATGCTTAGGGCAACTGCTTTTGTAGCATCCAACAGTGGAAGATATTTTGCCAATCAACAGAGAGATTTGGGAGCTGTAAATGGTTATATTGAGGAAATGATAGAAGGACAGAAGGTTATTAAGGTATTCTGTCATGAGGAGAAAAGTAAGGCAAACTTTAAGGAGATAAATGATAAGCTCTGTGAAAGCGCCTACAATGCCAATAAATTCGCCAACATTACAGGGCCTATTAATGGTCAGCTGGGTAATATATCTTATGTGCTTTGTGCCATTATCGGAGGTGGCCTTGCAATCAACGGAGTCGGTGGCTTTACCCTTGGTGGATTGGCATCCTTCCTACAGTTTAACAAGAGCTTTAGCATGCCGATTAATCAAGTCAGCATGCAAATGAATGCCATTGTTATGGCACTTGCCGGTGCTGAAAGAATATTTAAGCTTCTTGATGAGAAACCGGAGCAGGATGAAGGATATGTAACCCTTGTCAATGCAAAGAAGGAAAATGGTGAGTTGGTTGAAACATCTGAGCGTACAGGAATTTGGGCATGGAAGCATACCCATCAGGCAGATGGTACAGTTACCTATGTAGAGTTGAAGGGTGACGTGGTATTCGATGACGTAGACTTTGGTTATAATGAGGACAAGATCGTACTACACAACGTAGATTTGTTTGCTACACCGGGACAGAAGATTGCATTTGTAGGTTCTACAGGTGCAGGTAAGACCACTATAACCAATCTGATTAATCGTTTCTATGATATACAGGATGGAAAGATTAGGTATGATGGAATAAATGTCAATAAGATTAAGAAGGCTGACCTGAGACGTTCTTTGGGAATGGTTCTTCAGGATACCCACCTGTTTACGGGAACAGTTATGGAAAATATAAGATATGGTAAGCTGGATGCCACCGACGAAGAGGTAATTGCAGCTGCCAAGCTGGCAAATGCTCATGGCTTTATCAAACGACTTCCGGATGGCTATAATACTATGCTTACAGGTGATGGCGGAAATCTAAGTCAAGGCCAAAGACAGCTTCTGGCAATAGCAAGAGCTGCAATAGCAGACCCACCGGTACTTATATTGGATGAGGCTACAAGCTCCATCGATACCAGAACCGAGCGTATCGTTCAAGAGGGTATGGATAAGCTGATGAAGGGAAGAACTACATTTGTTATTGCGCATAGATTATCGACAGTAAAAAATAGTGATTGTATCATGGTTCTTGAGCAGGGAAGGATTATTGAAAGAGGAACGCATGATGCCCTTATTGAGGAAAAGGGCAGATATTATCAGCTATATACAGGTAATGTTGTAGGATAGAGGTAAGGAGATAAAGAGATGTATACCTACGAAAAGAAAATTTTGTTCTCGGATATAGATTATACCTCCTCCATGTCTGTTGCTGCGTTATTAAATGCTATGCAGGATTGTATCAATATCAATTCTGAGTCTATTGGCAGAGGAATAGATTATATGCTTGAGAAGAAGAGAACCTGGTTTGCGGTAAGCTGGAATATTTATGTGAAGAAGCTACCAAAAGTATTTGACGAGATAGTGATTAAGACCTGGCCATACGATTTCAAGGCTTCCATGGGATACCGAAATGTTATCGTTACAAATAAGGCTTCTGAGGACATAGTATGTGCAGATTCTGTATGGACTCTCGTGGATATGGAAACAGGACACCCGGTAAGGGTTTCTCCTGAGGATGCAAGGGGATATGATTTGGAACCTCGTTATGATATGCCGAAGCTTGAACGTAAGATAAGGATACCTTCGGAGACTACAGAGATAGATAGAATTCTGGTCAGAAGGTCAAATGTGGACTATAATGGACACATGAGTAACGGCGAATACATAAAGCTTGCTATAGACTATTTGCCAGAGAGCTTCGATGTAAAGCAGATAAAGGTTGAGTATAAAAATCAATCTAAATTGGGTGAAGAATTGAGGATAATGAATTATAAGGAGGGGAATTCCTATGGCTATATCTTTGTTGCTTCTGCTTCTGACGATATCAAGGCTGTTGTTCTTTTCGTATAGCATAAAATAACCTTGCATTTTATGATAAATTTCGTTCTATTTTATAAATGATAAACAGGAGGTGCATGGGAAGAAAAATGTCAAAATATGAATTGGACAAGACAGGTATACAGGAGTTGATAGGTCTTGCAGCTACTGCAAGGAGTAATTCCTATGCTCCTTATTCACATTTTACTGTAGGTGCGGCATTGCTTACGGACAAAGGTATCATTACCGGATGTAATGTGGAGAATGCTGCCTTTACTCCCGGTAATTGTGCAGAAAGAACCGCTGTGTTTAAAGCAGTCAGCGAGGGAATAAAGAGCTTTAAGGCCATTGCAATTGTGGCAGGAAAAGAGGGTGAGGATGCTTCGGCATATACCTCACCCTGTGGTGTTTGCAGACAGGTGTTAAGAGAGTTTGCAAACCCGGATACATTTTATATTATTATGGCAAAGAGTTTGGAGGATTATAAGGTTATGACTCTGGGTGAGCTTTTACCCATGAGCTTTGGACCTGATAATTTGGCATAAGGAGGATTTTGATTTGAGTAGTATTGAGAAATTAAAGGCTTATACTGTTCTGGATAAAAAAGAGTTAAATGAGGTTAAGGGTGTCGGTTATGTGTTATGTCATAACAAGACGAAGGCAAGAGTTATGGTTATTGAAAATGACGATAACAATAAGGTGTTTAACATAGGCTTTAGAACACCTCCCCTTGATGATGCGGGAACAGCTCATATAATGGAACATTCAGTTCTCTGTGGTTCTAAGAATTTTCCGGTTAAGGACCCCTTTGTTGAATTGTGTAAGGGTTCTCTCAATACATTTTTGAATGCCATGACTTATCCGGACAAAACAGTTTATCCGGTTGCAAGCTTAAATAAAACGGATTTTCACAATCTTCTTCACGTTTATTTGGATGCTGTTTTTTATCCGAATATTTATGAAAAGAGTGAGATCATGCAGCAGGAGGGCTGGCATTATGAGATAGATGAGGAAACCGGAGAGCTAAAAATAAACGGTGTAGTGTTCAATGAAATGAAGGGTGTATATTCATCAGCAGAGGAACAGCTCTACAGAATCATTCAAAAGTACCTTCTTCCAAATACTGCATATAGCTATGAGTCGGGAGGTGACCCGGCATTTATTCCAACACTTACCAGAGAGAAATTTTTGGATTTTCATCGGAGATATTATCATCCAAGTAACAGTTATATCTATCTATACGGAGATATGGATGCGGCAGCGGAGCTTGCGTTTATTGATGAGGAATATCTTTCAAAATTTAATTATCTTCAGGTGGATTCCGAGCTTGAGTCTGAGGAGGCGTTTGCTCAGCCGAAGTATGTGAAGGAGAAATATTCAATATCGGTTGCGGATAATGAGCAGGATAATACCTATCTGTCCTACAATGTTGTGGTAGGTAGCAGTCTTGATAAGAAGCTTTGCATGGCCTTTTCTGTCCTGGAGTATGCACTTTTGTCAGTGCCGGGGGCACCTCTTAAGACAGCACTTATTGATGCGGGAATAGGTAAAGATGTTTTCTCTTCTTATGATGATGGAATCAAACAGCCGATATTCTCAATTATTGCTAAAAATGCCAATGAGAAGGATGAGGATCAATTTATTCGTCTTATTGATGAGACGCTTAATAAAATTGCCGACAAGGGAATCGGTGAGAAAGCCCTTCAGGCAGCAATTAATTATTATGAGTTCAAGCATAAGGAGGGCAATTTTGGAAGATTTCCTAAGGGACTTATGCTGGGCCTGAATGCATTTTCAACATGGCTGTATGATGACAGTGAGGCACTCAGCCTATTTGAAATGAATGGGGTGTTTGAGGAACTGAAGCAGGATATATCAACGGGGTATTTTGAGGGGCTTATTAAAAAATATCTGTTGCAAAATACGCATAAGGCGTATATTACGCTGGCGCCGGAAAAGGGCTTAAATGCCAAGCAGGAAGCTCAGGAGAAAAAGCGTCTTGAAGAATACAAGGCATCATTGTCTGAGAAAGAGATAAATGAAATAAAGTCACAGGAGCTTCACCTGAAGGAGTATCAGTCCATGCCAAGTACCCCGGAGGAGCTTCTGACCATTCCTATGCTTTCAATTTCTGACATAGACAGAACGGCAAAGAAGATTAACAATCAGTTCTCAGAGATTGAGATGGTTGAGATTGTAAGTCATGATATTTTTACCAATGGAATCAGCTATGTAAATCTGAATTTTGATATAACGGATATAGAATACAGCAAGCTCCCTGTAGTAGCACTCCTTACGGAGATCTTTAAGTATGTTGACACGGAGAATTACAGCTACAACGAGCTGGCAAATGAGATCAATATTCACACCGGCGGAATAGGCTTTGCTACATCAGTAACCTCAAGACCGGGAAAGGACAATTACATTCTTCAATTTATAGTAAATGCCAAGATGTTGGATGAGAAGCTTCCTAAGGCAATGGAGCTTATTGAGGAAATTCTTTTTACCTCCAAGATAGACGACAAGAAGAGGCTTATGGAGATTGTTGCCGAGACCAGAGCAAACCTTAAAAATGATTTGGTATCAAGCGGACATATTACTGCCGCCGGAAGAGCGCTATCCTATATCTCACCTATCGGAATGGTTAAAGAGCTGACTGAGGGAATAGAATATTACAAATATTTGGCAGAGATAGATGATGATTTTGAAGGCAAATACGAGAAGCTGGCTGAGGAGCTTAAAACTGTTCTCGGAGAAATATTGAGAAGAGGCGGGCTGTCAGTTTCCTATACATCGGATAAGAAGCCGGAGGAAATGCTTACTGAGAGCATAACCAAATTGTCAAAGAGGCTGTCCACAAGGCTTACCTTTGATGTTGAGGATAGAATTCCGGTTGTTAAGAATGAGGGCTTTAAAACCGCAAGCCAGGTACAGTATGTGGCAACCGCAGGAAATTTCCTTGACAAGGGACTTAGCTATAGAGGCGAGCTGGCAGTGCTGCAATCTATATTCTCCTATGATTATTTATGGATAAATGTAAGGGTAAAGGGTGGAGCATATGGATGTATGTGTTCCTTCTCGAGAAGTGGTAATTCCTATTTCACATCCTATAGGGATCCGAACCTTATGGAAACCTATGAGGTCTACAAGGGAGCAGCCGATTATGTAAGAAGCTTTCACGCAGATGAAAGGGATATGACAAAGTATGTAATAGGTGCAATCAGCAAGCTTGATTCACCACTTACACCATCTGCGGAGGGTAACTTTAGCTATGTGGCATACCTTATGGGACTTACCGATGAAGACCTTCAGAGAGAACGAAATCAGGTTCTTGCTGCAAATGTGGAGACCATACGGGAATTAGCGCCTTATGTGGAGGCTACCACCGATACGGGAATCATCTGTGCTATCGGTGATGAGAATAAGCTTTCTGAAAATGCGAGATATTTTGACAGGGTTGAAAGTGTATTTTAAGGAATGGAGCTACAATGACGGATCAATTTAAATCGGGCTTTGTTGCCATAGTGGGACGTCCGAATGTGGGGAAGTCAACTCTTATGAACAGGCTTATCGGACAGAAGATAGCCATTACCAGCAACAAGGCTCAGACCACCAGAAATAGAATACAGACAGTATACACGGATGAGGATGCTCAGATTGTTTTTCTTGACACTCCGGGAATCAATCGTGCCAAGAACAAGCTGGGTGAGTATATGATGAATGTGGCACATGGCACATTAAATGAGGTAGATGTAATCATGTGGATAGTGGAGCCTACAACCTTTATTGGAGCCGGAGAAAGGCATATCATAGAGGTTCTTTCTAAGGTTAATACGCCTATTATTCTTGTGATTAACAAGACGGATACCGTTGACAGGGAACAGATCATGGATGCAATCAATGCCTATAAGGAGGTACTTAGCTTTGCTGACATAGTACCTGTCTCTGCCCTTAAAGGGAAGAATTCCAAGGAGTTGACAGAAACCATAAAAAATCATCTTCCCTATGGTCCGCAGTTTTATGATGAGGATACCGTTACAGACCAGCCGGAGAGACAGATTGTTGCGGAGCTGATCAGGGAGCAGGCATTGAGGCAGCTTGACAAGGAGATTCCTCATGGAATTGCTGTTGTTATAGACAGGATGAAGCTTCGCCCGGATGGCTGTATGTACGATATAGATGCAACCATAATTTGTGAACGGGATTCCCACAAGGGAATCATTATAGGTAAACAGGGCGCCATGCTTAAGTCCATTGGCTCCAGGGCAAGGATAGGCATTGAGAATATGCTGGAATGTAAGGTCAATCTTAAGCTATGGGTTAAGGTAAAGAAGGATTGGAGAGACAGCGATACGCTGCTTAGAAATTACGGATATCATGATACGGATAATTGAGGAAATGAAATGCGCGAGGAAGAGGTTGTAACAGGAATAGTTTTATATGCTACTCCCGTTGGCGAGTATGACAAGCGATTGGTTGTTCTTACCAAAGAGCGGGGTAAAATAACCGTGTTTGCCAATGGAGCGAGACGCCCTAAAAGCAGCTTCTGCGCTGCAAGTCAGAGCTTTGTAATGGGGAGCTTTACTGTGGTTGCCGGTCATGACGCCTATACCTTAACCAGGGTAAATGTACAGGAATACTTTCAGGACATCTCCTTTGATATCGAGAAGACCTGCTATGCTTCATATTTTGGAGAGCTGATGTCCTATTACACCAGAGAGGGAGATTTCTGTACCAATAACCTTAACCTTTTGTATGTAACCTTAAAGGCTCTGGTTCAAGGAGATATGCCCTACGGATTAATCAGGTCCGTATATGAGCTAAGACTTATGGATATAGAAGGACAGGGCGTAAATGCCTATAATTGTGTGAAATGTGGCAGTAATGCTGACTTAAATAACTTTAATGCTACCGCAGGAGGACTTGTCTGTGACGATTGTATCAAAAGGTCGGCAGTTATCGGAGGGAAAAACAGAAGGGTAAGCCAAGGTCTGGTTTATACTCTCCAATATATTTTGTCGGCGCCCTTTAACAGGCTTTATGCCTTCAAGCTGGAGGAAGCCCTTGCCAAGGAGCTGGAGACAATAGCACGGGAGTTCACCGGAACATATATTGACAAGAAATTTAATTCCCTGGATATTTTGGAAACGTTATAAAATATCAGGTTACGAGGTCATCAAACTTCGTTTGGTGACAAGAAAAATTATATATTGCGTAATTTGTATCGTAAATGTATAATGATGAAATGTAAATAATGAGAAAAGGCGAAGCATTTTAAAATATACGGATGCAATGCATGGAAAGAGGTAAATCATGGAAAAGACAATGGAAAAAATAGTAGCTCTGGCAAAGTCAAGAGGATTTGTATATCCGGGTTCTGAGATTTATGGTGGTCTCGCCAACACATGGGATTACGGTAACCTTGGCGTGGAGCTTAAGAACAATGTCAAGAAGGCATGGTGGAAGAAATTTATTCAGGAAAACCCATACAATGTAGGTGTTGACTGTGCCATTCTAATGAACCCACAGACATGGGTTGCGTCAGGACATCTTGGCGGATTTGCAGATCCTCTTATGGATTGTAAGGAGTGCCATGAGAGATTCAGAGCTGATAAGCTTATTGAGGATTATATGGAAGAGAAGGGAATCAAGCTTGAGGGCACAGTTGATGCCTGGTCTAACGAGGAGATGGAGAATTACGTTAAGGAAAACGAGATTCCATGTCCTACCTGTGGAAAGCATAATTTTACAGAGATTAGACAGTTCAACCTTATGTTCAAGACCTTCCAGGGTGTTACCGAGGATGCAAAGAATACTGTATATTTAAGACCTGAGACTGCACAGGGTATATTCGTAAACTTCAAGAATGTTCAGAGAACCTCACGTAAGAAGGTTCCGTTTGGAATCGGTCAGATTGGTAAATCCTTCAGAAATGAGATTACACCGGGTAACTTTACATTCAGAACAAGAGAGTTTGAGCAGATGGAGCTTGAGTTCTTCTGTAAGCCGGGTACAGACCTTGAGTGGTTCCAGTATTGGAGAGGCTTCTGCCGTGACTGGTTACTCGCACTTGGTATCAGGGAGGATGAGATGAGACTCCGTGATCACTCGCCTGAGGAGCTTTGCTTCTATAGCAAGGGTACGACTGATATTGAGTTTCTGTTCCCATTTGGCTGGGGTGAGCTTTGGGGAATTGCAGACAGAACAGATTATGACCTTACTCAGCATCAGAATGTTTCCGGTGAGCCTATGGAGTACTTTGATGATGAGACTAAGGAGAAATATATCCCATATGTTATAGAGCCATCTCTTGGAGCAGACAGAGTTACACTTGCATTCCTCTGTTCAGCCTACGACGAGGAGGAGCTTGAGGGAGGAGATATGAGAACAGTGCTTCATTTCCACCCTGCTATTGCACCTGTTAAGGTAGGTATACTTCCACTTTCTAAGAAGCTTAATGAGGGCGCTGAGAAGGTTTACGCAGAGCTTTCAAAATATTATAACTGTGAATTTGATGACCGTGGAAACATTGGTAAGAGATATAGAAGACAGGATGAGATCGGTACACCGTTCTGTGTAACCTATGACTTTGATTCTGAGACAGATGGTGCGGTAACGGTTCGTGACCGTGACACCATGGAGCAGGAAAGAATAAAGATTGAGGACCTCAAGGCATATCTTGAGAAGAAGATGGAATTCTAATAATTTGTATAAATGATTATGTCTTTCGTTCGGCGTTTTTCATATATTAAAAACAAGGAACTCAAGATATAATCATATATACATATTTTTGTTATGTAATTGCAAGGCGTATCTCTGGGGAAACACTCCGCAATCCTGAAATTTACTTTTTGTACTTCAGTGAATTGTTTAGCAATACATATATAGCATCCAGTATCTCTACGGGTGCTTCTTTCATAAGCTTGCAATTTCTTTCATATTCAACAGTGTGTTTGATACCTTCATCAAAAAAACTGGAAAGAGTTATGTCATAACAGTTACAAATATCATTGATAGTATATATGGGTGGCTTTGATTTGCCATCCATTATTTTTTGTATATAAGTTTCTGATTTACCAATTTCAGCACTGAGCTTCTTGTAATTTGAATCATAACTAATAACCAAATCATTTATTTTTTTTCTACACAACTCTGAAACTTCTGTATTGTTCATAAAATCTTTCCTTTTGTAAAATATAACTCTAAATAATTTACTTTACGATTATATACATTATAAAAGATTTTACAGAGATAAAAGAGAATGTTATTCTCATATTTCCTTAGAAATATGAGTGATATTCTTTATTTACTATCTCTATATTGACAGATACTC
>JBJENB010000172.1:0-5298 GCA_051879975.1 Wujia sp. | reverse complement strand
ATGGTCAAGCTTAATATAGATTTGCCGGAAGAATTTTTTGAAGAGGAAGTAAGGTGTGGATATACTGTAACAAGGGAAATGAAAAAAATTTGGGCAGTTGATCTTGATTTGTTAGCTGAATTTGACCGTGTATGTAAAAAGTATAATCTAAGATATTCCCTTGAGGGAGGAAGCCTTCTGGGGGCAATCAGACATCATGGTATGATTCCATGGGATGATGATTGTGATGTTACCATGCTAAGAGAGGATTATGAGATACTTAAGAAGGTTGGACCGGAAGAGTTTAAGCATCCATATTTTTTTCAGAATGCATATACTGACAAGGAATACTTTAAAGGACATGCCCAGCTAAGAAATAGCGAGACTACGGGTATTCTTAAGAATGAGATAATGGAGAAGAGACCATATAATCAGGGAATATTTCTTGATATATTTGTACTTGACGGTTTTGGAACTCCGGAACAGAGAGCTTCACAGCTTGAAAGAAAGAATAAGTATTATCATATGTATGAGAGGTTTGCTTACACATATAGCAAGAATACATTGAAACATATATATCGTATTATAAAATCTAAGATTATAAAATCTTATTATTATCTTAAAGGCTGGACGGTAGAGAAGATGTTTGCCGAGTATGAGAAAATATGTATGGAGTGTAATGCTGAGTCTGAATATGTGGACAAGACTATGTTTAGGTTCAAAACCATGGATCTTCATGTTGAATTAGAGAAAAAAATTTTTGATGATATGATAGAAGTTGATTTTGAAACACTCAAGGTTCCTGTTCCAAGAGAATATGACAAGGTACTCAAAATTTTCTTTGGAGAAGACTATATGATACCTCAGAAAGTGGATAGCATACATGGAGCCGTTGGTGTCATTTGGGATACAGATAGATGTTATAAAGATTATTTTTTAAAGGTAGGAAAAAGAAATGATTAATTTTACGGTAGGTCCGGTGCAATCTTGTGATATCGTTCGTGAAATAGGTGCAGAACAGGTGCCCTATTTTCGTACCTCAGAGTTCTCTGATATTATGTTTCAGAATGAAGAGTTAATGAAAAAATTTGCCGGTGCATCTACAAGGTCTAGAGTTGTATTCATAACAGGCTCCGGAACTGCATCAATGGAAGCTACAATTATCAATACACTTACTTCCGAAGACAAGGCTTTGGTTGTAAATGGTGGAAGCTTTGGACAACGATTTGTGGAGCTATGTCAGATTCATGGTATTTCCTATGACGAGATATCTCTTGAAAGAGGTAAGGCTTTGACAGCAGATAAGCTTAGTCAATATGATAACAGGGATTATACAGCATTTGTAATAAATGTTCATGAGACCTCGACAGGTGTCCATTATGACATTGATCTGGTTAGTGAGTTTTGCAAAAGGAATAATTTATTTCTCATTGTAGATGCCATAAGTTCGTTTCTGGCAGATGAGTTCAATATGGAACGACTTGGTGTAGATGTTATGATTACCGGTTCTCAGAAGGCATTGGCATGCCCTCCCGGTGTATCTGTTATAGTATTATCTGAGGAAGCATTGGAAAGGGTTCAATCGAATAATCCAAGAACTATGTATTTGGACCTAAAGAGTGCTTTAAAGGATGGAGAAAGAGGACAGACTCCTTTTACTCCTGCAGTTGGTATTTTGAGACAAATTAATGCCAGACTTAAAGATATTGATGTAAGAGGTGGAGTGTCAGCTGAGGTTGCAAGAATTACAGCACTTGCAGAAGATTTTAGACAAAAGATTAAGGAGTTACCTTTTGAAATCGTATCTGAATCAATGTCCAATGCAGTTACTCCATTGCATCCATTAACGGCTTCCGCATATGATATATTTCTTACACTGAAGGATGAATATGGTATATGGGTATGTCCAAATGGTGGAGCATTAAAGGATGAGATATTCAGAGTAGGACATATTGGTGACTTAAATACTGAGGACAATGATAAGCTTATCAGTGCATTGCAGAATATGCAGCAAAGAGGATTGATTTAGTTTGTAAAGGGGATTTGATGTGATAAAGGTTATAACATATGGAACATTTGATTTATTGCATTATGGTCATATCAAGCTTTTAGAACGTGCTAAGGCTTTGGGTGATTATCTAATTGTTGGGGTTACGGCTGATGATTTTGATAAAACCAGAGGAAAGATAAACGTTAGCCAGTCCTTAATGGAACGTGTGGAAGCTGTAAAGGGAACCGGAATAGCAGATGAAATAATTATTGAAGAGTATGAAGGTCAGAAGATTGATGATATAAAGAGGTATGATATAGATATATTTACGGTTGGCTCTGATTGGATTGGAAAGTTTGATTATCTCAAGGAGTATTGCGAGGTTATTTATCTGGAGAGAACGAAGGGGATATCAAGTACCGAACTAAGAGCAGAACAAAAAAGACTTAAGCTTGGAATCATTGGTGATACAAGAGTTGTTGAGAAGTATATTTCAGAAAGCGAATATGTCAATGGAGTTGAAGTGGTTGCTGTATGTACATCGAATCAGACAATCATAGAAAAAATTGCTGAAAAGGATATTGAGATAAATTCTGTGTATGAAAGTATGCTGGATAAGGTGGATGCTGTTTATATTGCCTCCCTACCAGAATGTCACTATCAGCAGATAAAGTGTGCATTGCAAGCCGGGAAGCATGTTCTATGTGAATCACCTATTGCAATGAGCAGGATTGCATGTCAAGAACTTCTAGACCTTGCAAAGCAACAAAAACTGATTTTGATGGATGCCATAAAGACTGCATACGCTACAGCTTATAATAGGATGATATTGCTTGCGAAAAGTGGGAAAATAGGTAAGCTTGTGTCGGTGGATTCAACATGTACCAGCTTAAAGCAGATACAACAGCTGGGATCAGTTCAAATATTGAATAAGCAAAATAGTATGTGTGCATGGGGACCTACAGCTGTATTGCCAATATTACAGCTATTGGGTAAAGAAGGTTTTCAAAAAAAGATTACCTCAGCTTTTTTGGACGAGAATAAAGGCTTTGATTTGTTTACGAGAATAAGCTTTTACTATCCTGATGCCGTAGCTACACTAAAGGTTGGCAAGGGTGTTAAATCAGAAGGGGAGCTTATTATATCCGGCACAAGAGGATATATATATGTACCGGCTCCGTGGTGGAAGACAGAATATTTTGAGGTAAGATATGAGAATTCTGAGGATAACAAGAGATATTTCTATCAATTAGATGGGGAAGGAATAAGATATGAAATGGTTTCTTTTATGAAATCTATTGAGCTGGGTAAAGCTGTTTCGTATGTAGACGGAGAGGTTTCGCTTGCTATAGCGGGCTTGATAGATGATTTTAATTGTAAAAGGGATTTTTGTGAGATTATGATATAGAATTTCGAAGGGTCAAGGAAATGAGTGAAATAATAATTCTGAAGGACGAAGAGTTTCGTAGGATGCAGCTTTTAGAGCTCGATATGTTGAAGGAGTTTGATCGGGTATGCAGAGAGAATAATATCAGATATACAATTTTTGGTGGCTCTCTTTTGGGGGCGGTAAGGCATAAGGGATATGTTCCATGGGATGACGATGCAGATATAGCCATGCTACGACAGGATTATGAGCGATTTAAGCAGGTAGCGTCTCAAATGGATCAGGACATATGTTATTTTCAAGATCACACTACTGATTCGGAATATAGATGGGGATATGGAAAGCTTAGAAGAACCGGAACAAAATTTGTGAGAGTCGGACAAGAACACCTGAAATGTAAGACAGGAGTTTTTGTGGATGTTTTTCCTATGGATGATATACCTAAGAGTACAATTGGTCAGATATTTAATGATATTTATTGTTTTTGTTTAAGAAAGATCTTGTGGTCAGAGGTCGGAAAGTATTCTGCTAATGAGAAACTCATCGTTAGACGAATATATAGTATATTATCTAAAATACCACCTGAGAAGGTGTTTAAGAAAGTAGAGCGTCTCGTAAAAAAAAGTAAAAATAATAGTTCAAAGAGAGTACGATGTCTTCTTTTTCCTGCAACGGGTAAATTGTATAAGAAGAATCCGCTTAGTGAAAGATATGGTATGCCAAAATCCTGGTTTACCGACCTTGTTGAATATGATTTTGAAGGAATAAGATTATATGGAACTAGGGATTATGATACGATACTAAAATATATATATGGAGATTATATGAAGCTTCCTCCGGAAGATAAGAGGGATCCTCATTCTCCGGTGTCAGAATATGATTTTAATGGAGCAATAATAAAATGATTAGACCATACTATAAGGAAGAGGTTTCTTTGATAGAGGATTATGTCGAGAAAGACATATTTCAGAATCCATATCTTTTTATTGATACACACACCTATGGCTATGAAATGGATGATGTTATAGCAACCTTTCTGGTGGAACATGAAAATAGCATAGTTGCTATTATTTATAAATATTATAACAGCATTCAGTTTTTTCAATGTGGGCAAATGCCTGAAGGTGTATGTGATGAGATAGCAAGCTTTATTAAAGAGAATAAATACGAAATGATGACAGGTAAGGCCGAGACATTGAAAATGATATACAGATGCTTACAGAAGCAATTTAACTATTCTGAAGGAGTCATCATGAGTAATAGTAGGTGTATGGCCCCTGATGTTGTAGAGGTTGAGTGGGCGACAGAGGAAGATTGCAGGGAGATAGCGGAGCTTGTGTGTAGTGATGAGCGTATAGGAGGACATTATTCGCCTGAACTTCTGGAGGAGCAGTTTAGGGATCGTTTGCGCTCTTGGAATTGCAGAAATGCAGTTATAAAGAGTGAAGGAAAGATTGTTGCTCATATGGCAACCTATGCAGATATAGATAAGTTATCTATATTGGGTGGTTTGGTAACAGAGCCTGATTACAGAGGTATGGGTTATGGAAGAAAAGTACTAAATAATTTGGCTTATTCCGTTGCAAGAGATGGAAAACTTCCTATTCTCTATTGTTATGAACCAGATACTGTAAAGTGGTATGAGAAACAAGACTGGGAGATTGTGTGTAGGTGTGCTAAATTAGAGAAAAAAGATGATTAGGAGTGTAAGCGTATGCAGTTTAACACGTATATTTTTATTTTGATATTATTGCCTGTTACGGTTATAGCCTATTATGTTGTCAATAAAATACGGGATAATTATGGAAAAGTCGTTTTACTGTTTTCCAGTATCATTTTCTATGCTTATGGAGACATGGATACCCTTATTGTTATGTGTGTCAGTCTTGCAATTAACTTTTTATTTGCAAAACTATTGGAGGGCAAACATAAGTGGCGGAGG
>JBJENB010000171.1:0-5345 GCA_051879975.1 Wujia sp. | reverse complement strand
TTCTACCATTGAACTACACCCGCATACAGTCGGGGTGACAGGATTCGAACCTGCGACCTCCTGATCCCAAATCAGGCGCTCTAGCCAAGCTGAGCCACACCCCGTTGATATGTATTACGCTTCCTATGCGCCTTGCATTGAACTTCTCTCGCTCAACGCAAGACCCATTATATAATAGGTGTATTACATTGTCAACAATTTTTTTAAAATAATTTTTTGCCTTATTACATCAAAAAGAGGTTGTAAATTATGTTATATCGTTTAATATATATATCGAATAATTGTTATAAGAGATAATGCAGTTTGCAAGATAATAAAGGATTATAGTTTCTTATGATAAAATCTGTAAAATAGAAAGTGTTAGCATATGGATAATTTTATTTTTAGTGTAAATGTAACAATTCCAATATTTTTAATCATTCTATTAGGCTACATTCTTAGAAGCGTTCATTTTTTGAATGATGAGTTTACTAAGGTTGCAAATAAATATGTTTTTAAGGTTGCTTTGCCGGTTATGCTGTTTAGGGATATTGCTGCTTCCGATGTGAGAGAGGATATGAATATTAAATTTTTTCTGTTCTGTCTTATTGTAACGATACTGATGTTCTTCGGTGTGTGGGGCATAGCAGTGCTTACAATTAAGGATAAGACCATGATAGGTGCCTTTGCCCAGGCAGGTGCCAGAGGAAGTGCGGCAATTCTTGGTGTAGCCTTTGTTGAAAATATATGCGGAAGCATTGGCATGACGCCGCTGATGATTGTGGCTGCGGTTCCTTTTTTCAACATATTGTCAGTTATTATTCTTGTTTTCAATGCCAATAGTGAACAGGGCAAGGATTATGGCAGGATAAAAAGTGCCTGTATAAATATTGCAAAGAATCCGATAATAATAGGTATATTGGTGGGATTGATTGCATCGCTAATCAATATTGAGCTTCCGGTTATCGCTGACAGAAGCTTGGGCTATATTGCCCAGACAGCCACGCCTCTGGCTCTTATTGCGGTGGGAGCGGGTTTTGACACCAAACAGGCAATGGCGAGGCTGAAGCCGGCCTTGGGAGCCACATTTATCAAGCTGATTGGACTTCCTTTGGTATTTCTTCCTATTGCATATAGGCTGGGCTTTGGAGCCAGTGAAATGGTGGCAATACTTATTATGCTTGCTTCGCCGACTACGGTAAGCTGTTATATTATGGCGAAGAATATGGACAATGATGACATACTTACTTCAAATGTTATTGTGCTGACTACGTTATTGTCATCGGTCACCCTTACATTATGGATTTTTGTTTTGAGGAATCTTGGATGTATTTAAAATGCAGCCTATATTGTTATAAAAAATATGTATACATTTAAATTTTAGAAATTATAAAAAATGGAAAAAAAGTTCTTGACATTTTAACCAGTACCCATTAAAATAGCAAGAGTGTTGAGAACACATGGGATCTTAGCTCAGCTGGGAGAGCATCTGCCTTACAAGCAGAGGGTCACAGGTTCGAGCCCTGTAGGTCCCATTTTTAATTTAATATGGCGGGATAGCTCAGTTGGCTAGAGCACGCGGTTCATACCCGCGGTGTCGAGGGTTCAAATCCCCCTCCCGCTACTTTTTAGGAAGCTTCAAGACCTTGATTTTAATAGGATTTTGGAGTTTTTTCTTTTTAAAGTTTCACAATGATAAGTACCCTGGATAAAACCAGAGTACTCATAAATATTAGCATTTAAAGTCGATAGGACTGTCAATCAGTGTTGAAGCTTGAAATTCATGCTTGTGTCCATCCTCTTCCTCGGTACAATCTTTAATAAAGTGTACATGTTTGCCATTTCCGACATCAATAGCACCACCGGTCTTTCCACAAAATTCATGGAAGTGCTTATCAGAAAAGTCGGTATGGAATTTCACTTCATGGAAGTGGTCATGTTTATCCTTAGTGTAAATAGCTTCTCCGGATACTGTGCAGAATCTGTGGTTGTGACAGTCATCACATTCTTTAAAGATTTTAGTACTACCGGTTATTTCGTGAACATGTTTTTGTTCACATTCATATTGATTGTTCTGCATTATATGACTCCTTTTTCTTTTAATCTATGAGAAAATAGAAGGAAATGTGAATATTATTATTGTCCTTTTTTTTATGTTGGTATAATATAATAATAGGAGCATTTTGTTTGGAAGCATAATCGGGAGGCGATAACCATGTTGAAAAAAAGAATAATAATCACCGTTATTGCGGCTATAGTTTGCCTAAACATGTGTGTTACTCCTGTTTGTGCAGAACCGGAGATGTATACGAGTGTTATTTTTTCAGGCAGTGATGCCGAAAGAGCAGAGCTGGACAGGCTGCTCATGGCAAAGCTTGTCTATGACTATATAGACGGCTATGAGGGCAAGACTATTGCACAGTATGTAGATGATAATCCGGACAAATATGCCGGAGAGATATGGGAAGCTTCGGGAATAACTTATCAGGCAATGTATGACAGTCTGATAGGAGATTGGCAGATTTATTCTGTATATAATTACAATAAGAAGACCGGGCTTTATGCAGTTGCCTTTAAGAGAGATAATGATATTGTACTGACCTTCCGAGGCAGTGAAATGTTTACGGATGAATTCGCCCTTGACGAGAGTAATGATTGGATAGGGACAGATTTAAAGTTTGCGATTTTCAACAAATTATCCGGACAGTTTGACGATGCAGATAAGTGTTATATGCTGCTGATAAGAAAAATGGCAATGGAAGGTGTGGATGCAGACATAACCTTTGCAGGACATTCTCTTGGAGGGGCACTTGTTACCTACGAGTCGTTAATTACAGGTCATCAGGGCTATGCATTCGATGGAGCCTGTGGGCATGTAATTGATTTGGTTTATTATTATAATTATTTAAATGTTGATACTTTCGAGGGGGTAGACAGACAGAAATTCTGTAATTTTACCGATGATAGGGGCTATGTGATTGCCGATATAATACAGCATACCAATGAAAATGCTATGTTCCAAATTGATAGAGAAACTAATTTGGATAATCTAAATGAGAATACTATGATTCCGAAGCTGACTGATGCGGGCTCCCATATTGCTTGGTCCTGTGTTGGACACGACGGAAATACAATTTTTTTAAATGAAGCGGTTGATACAGATGAAAATGGTTATACTTATGCACCGGACTCCTCTGTTATATTGGACATTAATAAAAATGTTATTGAGGCCTTACATGAAGAGGTTAAAGATAAATTTGTCTGGTATCATCCAATTCAGTCCCTCCAGAATCTGGATTATGGAAGTATGATTGGCTCAGCATTTGGGGCTGTAAAGGATGGAAGAGTCCTTCTGGCAACAAGTGAGGGTGGCAGAATGATAGCCTCTAAGGGATTGTGGTTTGCCAGAATATATGGTGTTGATACAGTTATGTACGGCGGAATCGGTGATGATGAGTTGTATGGCTACAAGGGTGATGATGTACTGATTGCCGGAAAGGGATACAATGAATTGCATGGTAGCCTTGGTGTTGATACTTATGTGATTGATAGCAATACAGAGGGCAGTAGTACGATTTATGATACCGACGATGAGGAAAGTATTATAATTTTCAGAAATACTGGTACAAGAAACCGAAGTGATATCTCTGTAAATAATAATATTATTACGGTGGCTGATGGAACATCTGTTACAATTGAAATTGATAATTCGAATGTAGAAGTCAGATTGTATACCTATGAAAAGGGAAGATTGAAATATATAGGAGATTATTAAGATAAGTAACTAGGATATTTAGTTGAAAGAATATAGAAGAGTTTATTAAACAGATATGCCGGTGGTGTGAACCACCGGCATATCTGTTATTTAAACTACATTGTACCATTGCAATATAGATTATTTATTAGTTATTGTTGTCATCATACTTTTGAGTCAGTTCAGACATCGGGTCTCCAAAGGATTCAAGTGGGGTAGAGAGCACCTTCTCCAAATCCTCCTGCTCCTTGTTAAGCTGCGCCTTTCTTGCCTTCCACCATTTGAAGAGTATCAATACAATAATGATTACAGCCAATGCAATGATAATTACAATGGCAATCTTTGTTGCGTTACTCTTAGCCATGATGTTCTTGCTGGCTGCATCTAAACCATTTCCAATAATCTTGCCTAAATCGCCCTCGTCCCATCTGCTGTTAATTTGATTGCAGATTTCATCAATAGCTGAGTCATCAATTGTTGCTCCTATGTTTAGACCACCAATCAAGTAGTAATCACCATCGCCACCCTGTTCACTGGCAACGAAAAGTATGAGAAGGTTACCTTCAACCGGTTTTCCGGATTTGTCAGAGAAGAGCGTTTCGTAAGCCTCTTCGCCAAACTGCTGAGCATTAACGCCGTCAGTATCTTCGACTATGTATAGGAATGGAAATACACCGGTTCTACTGTAGAAATTCTTCATTCCGTTTATGAGAGTCTTCTCGTTGGAGCTGTCAATAAATCCGCCCATTGAAGGGTCAGACTCGTCAAGGTAGTAACCCAGATCATCGTATACTGCACCCTCGTATTTATCCTTGTTAAGCTTTTTCCCTGATGAACCACTGTTAACATGAGCAAAGCTAAAGGATGTAAGTATAATGATAATTAGGATTATCATTGCAACTAACGAACTGCAACCGGATGCTACCGGTCTGCCACCATAATAACCACCATAACGTCTCCTTGGTGGTGGTGGAGGGGGCATTCCGGGACCTCTACGATATCCGTTATAAATAGGACCGGGATTAGGACCTCTGAAACTGTTGCCTCCACCAACCTTGCGGGTTCCGCTACTACCACTTGTATGTGACCTGCCACTACCTGAAAATGATCGGCTGCTACTGCGACCGCCGCCGCCCATAGAACGACCACCGCCTGAACTACCACCGCTGCGACCGCCGCCACCCATAGAACGTGCCATATGTGTTCCTCCTTATATTAAGTATTTTACATCCAGACATTATATAATATGCCTGAAAAGTGTGCATTTGTGCATGACCTAAGTAATGAGTCAAGTAGACATAAATACCCACTTGAATAACAACAATATTGTACAAGAAATATTTGATAATTGCAACATTTTATAAATTGTGATAGATTATGTTTTAATTGATACAAGCACTGAGATCTGTTTGTAACAGGAGGTTATTTATGCGAGTTGGAATGGGATATGATGTTCACAGACTTGTGTGTGATAGAAAGCTGATACTGGGTGGTGTAGAGATACCTTATGAAAAGGGATTATTGGGACATTCGGATGCTGATGTTTTGGTTCATGCAATTATGGATTCCTTGCTGGGAGCGGCAGCACTTGGAGACATAGGAAAACATTTTC
>JBJENB010000170.1:0-5485 GCA_051879975.1 Wujia sp. | reverse complement strand
ATGGTATTGCTATAATCGTAGATAAAGACAATACGGTTAATGACTTATCTCAGGATGACCTTACTAAGATTTATACCGGAGAAATCAGCAATTGGAGTGAGCTTGGTGGAGCAGATGAGGCAATCGTTGTAATTGGTCGTGAGCCGGGCTCAGGAACCAGAGACGCATTTGAGGAGCTTCTTGGGGTTGAGGATGCATGTGAGTATGCACAGGAGCTTGATTCAACAGGTGCAGTGCTGGCGAAGGTAGCAGCGACTCAGGGAGCAATTGGATATGTATCACTTGACGTAGTTGACAGCAGCGTTATTGCTGTTAAGTTGGATGGCATTGATGCAACTGAGGCTAACATTATAGCAGGTACATATTTATTGCAGAGACCATTTGTAATGGCAACAAAGGGTGAAATATCTGAGCAGAATGAATTGGTACAGGCATGGTTTGACTACATCAACTCTGATGAGGGTAAGGAAATAATCAGAAGTGCCGGACTTATTATTCCGGAATAAGGTGATTGTATGCAGAAGAAAACAGAGAAAATAGCAGGATATATATTTCTAATATTCGGATGTATAGCTGTGGCTTCTGTATTGGCAATAACAGTATATATGTTTTTTAAGGGTACACCTGCCTTGTTTAAGGTGGGTGTACCTGAACTGTTATTCGGGGATGTGTGGAAGCCTACGGCGGAAGAGCCTTTGTATGGAATATTTAATATTATTTTATCATCGATAGTGGGAACCTTAGGAGCAGTACTTATTGGTGTTCCTATCGGAATAATGACTGCGGTATTTTTGACGGACTATACGGATAGCAGTAAGACCGGAAAACAGGTTTCCAGAGTATTATCCTCTGCAGTAGAGCTTTTGGCGGCAATCCCTTCTGTAATATATGGACTTATCGGAATGATGGTGTTAAATCCATTCATGTATAAGCTTGAGAAGAAAATATTTGCAGGAAGCACAACCCATAAGTTTACAGGTGGTTCAAATCTCCTGTCAGCAATTATTGTACTTGCAATTATGATACTGCCAACAGTGATTAACATAAGTGCATCATCAATCAGAGCTGTTCCGAAAAGTCTGCGCTCGGCATCCCTCGCCCTTGGAGCAAGCAGGATACAGACTATATTTAAAGTCGTTCTCCCGGCGGCAAAGTCAGGCATCATGACAGGAGTGGTTTTGGGTATAGGAAGAGCACTGGGAGAAGCGATGGCAATCAATATGGTTGCCGGAGGAGCAGTAAATATACCTCTTCCGTTTAATTCTGTTAAGTTCCTGACCACACAGCTGGTAAGTGAAATGAGCTATTCATCGGGACTTCACAGACAAGTGTTATTTACTGTTGGATTGGTGCTGTATATCTTTATTGTTCTTATCAATCTTTTCCTGACTAAGCTGAAGAAGAAGGGGGAAAGAGAATATGACTAAAAAGAAGATTCGTGTAAGTGATTTGCTTATCAAAATGATTATAATACTTTGCGCAGCATTTTCCATTCTTTTATTGCTTACAATTATTGTCTTTGTAGTGACAAAGGGAATTGGCAGTGTGAATTGGAGCTTTCTCACCACGGTAACATCTGTCAGAAAGGGAACGGTAGGTATAGCAGGAAATATTGTTAATACCATCCTGATTATTGTTCTTACTATGATTATAGTAATCCCTATTGGTGTTGGTGCTGCCATATATCTAAATGAATATGCGAAGCCGGGGAAATTGGTAACTGTAATTGAGTTTGCTACAGAGGTTCTTTCGGGAATACCTTCAATAATATTTGGTTTGTTCGGAATGATGTTCTTCGGTGAAACCTTAGGCTTGGGATATAGCCTATTAACTGGTTCTCTTACCCTGATACTTATGGTTTTGCCACTGGTTATACGAAATACGCAGGAGTCTTTGAAAACTGTGCCTGATGGATACAGACATGGTGCAATCGGACTTGGTGCTGGCAAGTGGTATATGATTAGAACAATTCTTATTCCATCTGCCATGCCAGGAATCATAACCGGTGCAATATTGGCCATTGGACGAATTGTCGGAGAATCCGCAGCTCTACTTTTTACAGCCGGTTCAGCAAAATTATTGCCAAATGGCTTGTTGGGAATATTTGATAAGATATTCCAGTCCGGTGGTACACTGACAATTCAATTGTATCTTTCAGCTACCAGTGAAGGAGATTTTGATTCGGCTTTTGGAATTGCTTTTGTATTGTTAATTATAGTATTTGTAATCAATATAGTTACAAAGTGTCTTACAAAGCATTTCGACGCAACAAAACGAAAGTAGGTATTATATGGAGAATAAAGTTAAATTATCTGTAAAGGATCTTAACCTTTACTATGGAGAAAACCATGCACTTAAGGATGTGAACATGGATATATATGAAAAAAAGGTTACAGCCTTCATAGGACCATCCGGATGTGGTAAGTCAACATTTCTTAAAACACTAAATCGAATGAATGATTTGGTGGAGAATGTTAAAATAACCGGCAACATATTGTTGGACGGTGATGATATATATGATGAGCATGTGGATACTACCGTACTTAGAGAGCATGTGGGAATGGTCTTTCAGCAACCCAATCCATTTCCTATGAGTATTTACGATAACATAGCATATGGTCCGAGAGTGCACGGAATTCGTGATAAACACAAGCTGGATCAGATTGTGGAGGATAGCCTTAGGGGTGCAGCTATCTTTGACGAGGTTAAGGATAGACTGAAAAAGTCAGCACTAGGCTTATCCGGCGGACAACAGCAGAGAATCTGTATTGCAAGGGCTTTGGCAGTAAAACCATCTGTGCTTCTTATGGATGAGCCGACATCGGCATTAGACCCTATCTCGACAGCCAAGATAGAGGAGCTTATGGAGGAATTAAAGAAAAAGTATACCATAGTAGTTGTGACACATAATATGCAGCAGGCACTAAGAGTTTCAGATTACACTGCATTTTTCCTTGTGGGAGAAATGGTTGAATATGGTGAGACTAAAAATCTGTTTTCTTATCCTCAGGATAAGAGGACGGAGGATTATATCACAGGTAGATTCGGTTAAGGAGTGGAGAAATGAGAAGTAAATTCGAGGAGCAGTTAAAAAATCTGAATGAAGAAATGATTCAGATGGGTACAATGATAGAAGAAAACATTCAGAATGCCATAGTAGCTCTTGTAAAGTCTGATGTGAAGCTGGCTAAGGAAATCATGGATAAGGATGTCGTTATAGATAAGAAGCAGAGAGATATTGAAGGAATCTGTTTCAATCTCCTGATTCAGCAACAGCCTGTTGCCAAGGACTTAAGGGCAATTACAGCGGCTATGAAGATGGTAACGGATATGGAAAGAATAGGTGACCATGCCGCAGATATAAGTGAGGTTACCATTATGCTTGCGAATACTGAGGGGGCAAAAAACTATGAAACCATCATCAAAATGGCATCAGAGGCTTCAGTCATGCTTATTCACAGTATAGATGCATTTACTGAGAAGGATGAGGTCAAGGCAAAGGAAGTAATAGATCATGATGATATTGTGGATGAATTGTTCGACAAGGTGAAGAATGAACTGATTGATCTAATCAAAAATGATCCAAAGCGCGGAGAACGAGAGATAGATATGCTTATGATTGCCAAGTATCTTGAGAGAATCGGAGACCACGCAACTAATATTGCCGAATGGGTTATTTATTCGCTTGATAACAGAATAAAGAAAAAATAAAATTGTTCATGAAAAATGTACCGGGTGAATGCCCGGTACATTTTTACATATAGGATGAAGGTGTATTTTTGACATCTTCATGGGAATGTACTGTCAAGCTCATTTTACATAAACTATACATTAGGTTGATATCAGATTTTACAAATGTGGCTTAATCTATGGCTAGAAAGAAGGGAGATGTTAATTATGGAAATGGTTTGGTCAGTATTGAAAAATCAAAATATTTCGGATGAAAATAAAAATCATTTATTCCTATTTTTGAACAGTATATTTTTTGGAATCCTTGGATTTATTATGTGGCTTATTGTAAGCAGGTTTACCTTGAAAACCATAGACTGGATGCTATGCTTTATCGGATATCCGGGATTTTTCGTCGGGTTTATCGGAGGATTTATTTTTTTATGTCGGAAATAAAACAAAGGATAAATGGGTTCTGGGATGATGAACGCATTCAAGTTTATGAAAATGCAATGCATGAGGTAGTTGGCAGACTATATGAGATAAGTGAAGAAATGTATAAAAAAACCGGGAGCCATCCAATCAGATTTGTTGAGCAAAGATTGAAAAGCACTGAAAGCATTGAGAATAAGCTTGAAAGAAAAGGGAAATTATCATCCACGGAAAATGTGGATATGGTTTTAAATGATCTGGCAGGGGTTAGAGCCATATGCTTTGACATCAGACAGGTGTATGAGTTGACCAAGAAGGTTAAAGAAACCTCTCAGTTTATTGTTTTAAAGGAGAAGGATTATATCTCAAAGCCAAAGTCAAACGGATATCAGAGTTACCATATTATACTGGGTGTCAATGGTGTTAAGGTTGAATTACAGCTTCGTACAATTCTTATGGATGCATGGTCTTCATTGGAGACTATTTTAATATATAAGAAAACGACTCCAATTCCTAAGGAATTGGAGGGTGACATAGAAAAATTTTCAAGATGGAGCATGAAAATGGACGCACTGGTTGATAAATCGCTGGAAAAAAGCGTTTCTGCGCCAAGTAGATAAAGGAAGGAAAAAGATGATAAAAAAAGAAAACAAATTAAACAAAATCAAAGATTGTTATACGAACAGAGAGCTTTCATGGCTTTCATTTAATGAAAGAGTTTTATGGGAAGCGGCAAATCCGGGGGTGCCCCTTGCGGAAAGACTTACCTTTGCATCAATTTTTCAGACGAATCTGGATGAATTCTATATGGTAAGGGTGGGAACTCTTATGACACAGATGAATTCAAAGGAAGAGCTTCGTGAAAATAAAACAGGAATGACCAGTGAGGAACAGGTGTCGGCAATACTTGAAAAAACCAAGGAGCTGGAGAATAAAAAGGCTGAGGTTTTTACAGGGCTTATGGGGGAGCTGGAGTCACATGGCATAAAGATCATTAATTTTAACAAGCTTTCAGATGAGGAGGGAAAATGTCTGGAACAGTATTTTGATTCTCATATTGCTCCTTTTTTGTCTCCAATGATTATAGGAAAACAGCATCCTTTTCCTTTCTTGAATAATAAGCAACTATATGCCATTGTTTTGCTATCTTCAATGAAGGGAAAAAATAAGATAGGAATTGTTCCTTGTAGTAATTCTGTATTTAAGAGACTTATTGAGATTCCAACAAGACCCGGAACTTTCATGCTTTCAGAAGAATTAATTTTGCATTTTATTTCCAAGCTGTATTCGAAATATTCTATACGTGAAAAAGCAATTATGAGGGTAACAAGAAATGCGGATATAGACCTGGAGGAAATGTATGATGAGGACCTTGATTACCGGG
>JBJENB010000169.1:0-1514 GCA_051879975.1 Wujia sp. | reverse complement strand
GATTCTGGTCTCCTAACACATGCCAATCCACTATAACATACATACCTAATTCTGTTGCTGCCTGAACACCCTTATCTACCAGATTTTTAAGCTGTTCCTGATTTCCACCTGTACAATATCCCATATTCTCTCCGGAATACATTGCAATTCTGATAAGGTTTGCACCCCAATCATCTCTCAGGGTCTGGAAGGCATCCTTATTCACATAGTCAGGAAACCAGGCTATACCATGAGTGCTGACACCCTTTAACTGATATTTATTACCGTTCTTGTCCACAAGGTCCGTTCCATTTACGGAAAGCTTACCATGATTGGCAAAAGGAGTTCCTGTCTCTGCCACAGCCGGAGGATTATTCTCAGTTGTATCCGGCTCATCCTTATCCTCCTCGGTAGTTGCTGCACTACTGTCCTGTGAGCTGCTGCCCACATATAGCTTACCTCCTATGTATAGCTCCGGATTCTTAGTAAAGGAATCCAAATCCGCCTGAGCTGAAGCCTTAATAATGATACCCACATCTCCAACCCTGGAATTGGCAGCTATGGTTCCATTATAATCAGCGGGAGTGATAATGAGGCTTCCGTCTTTTATCTCACAACTACAGTTCCAACAGCTGTCTACCTCAACACCCGAAGCAACCGGAACCTTTACACTCCATGAGCTAAGCTCCTTGCCTGAATTATTGGTAATGGCAACATCCATCTGACCATAGAATTTGCCATCCCCCTCCCAGCCGTTTGCATGGTTTATCGTTACGAACACATCACTGGTTGAAGAAGAATTATTCGTTTCTGTAGTAGAAGCATTTTCGTCCTCTGAATCCTTGTCAGTTTCACCGGTTCCATCATCCTCTGAAGCATTATCCGAGGTTGTCTCCTGAATAACTGCATCCGTTTTATCTGACTCGTCCTTATCCTTACTCTTACCACCCATAACAAGAGCAATTATTAATCCAATTACCACCAGTGACAAAACAGCCACAGCTGCTATAAGAGCCTTACTTGTAGAACCTTTTTTTGTCTTACTGTTTTTTTCGTCTTGAGATTCTTTCTTATTTTCTTCACTACTTGTTTTTTCTTTTTGTTCTTCTGCCTCACTCTTAGCAGCTTCATTCATCTGCTCCTCTGAATTATTCTTATTTTCCTCGCTCATTTACCCTTATCCCTTTCCTATGCTTTAAATGTATGTCCCTGAATATCAAGGTAAAGCCTATGTAAATCTACCTCTGTGTAGTCTCTTCCCAAGGCTCTGTCTGACTCAATATAATATTTCTTTTTTTCGGTTTTTATCAAAATCCTGTATGCAAGGGGATTTTTACTGTTTTGCCCCAACATAATATTCTCAATATCAACCTTCTGTATATCATTATACTTTAATCTGAAATGCCTTTTTCTGTCATTGTAGGTAAATCCATCCTCCTCAAAGACAGCTGTACCATATCCCTTGTATCTCTCAAATTTATCAGATATTACAAGTATCATCAAAGCCATACACAGCACCAATACACCAACACTTA
>JBJENB010000168.1:0-5601 GCA_051879975.1 Wujia sp. | reverse complement strand
CTATTAAGAAATTACTACAGTCCTTGTATGTACCATGCTCTTCTATTTGGCTGTTGGTGCCATAAGGATTGTACCTGTTCCACGATATACATTGACAAAGCCCTCTCCTGAAACTGCTGACCCGAGCAGACTCTTGCTTGATTTCTCAACTGTAAAATCAAGACTTCCTGACCATGCAATTGCCATATTACCGTCAATCTTAACCACATCATTATTGAGATTAAACTGTATAAGCTCCTGCTGTGGAACAGGGCTTTCAAGAAGTGCGATACCCTGACCAAAAAGGCTAAGGTTAAATAATCCCTCCTTGCCAAGAACAGCTGATGAAAGGTTTGACCTGGAAACCGTCTTATACTGTACTGTATTGTCACAGCATAGGAATAATCCGTCATCAAGTACAATCTGTCCCCACTGTGCAACATCAACACTGATAATATGCTTTTTTGTAGGTTCAAGCATAACTAAACCGTTGCCGGTATACTCCGGCTTTGAGATTGTTTCCTTAGTAACTGCGGCACTTGCCATCTTACCAAAGAAATCTCCAACCCCCTTGATTCCTGATGTCATGTTGACATTTCCTATAGTCCACTGCATTGCACCTGCCTGGAGAATACAACCGGTATTATTAAGCTCTACCAGTACCTGTCTTCTCCTAACATTCATTTCTGCCGCATAATATGCTTCAATAGCACTCATCGATGTTACCGACAAATCCTTCTGGTGTTCAAATACCTTGTACTGACCTACATTATTGATGCACACCATGTTTTCGTTGTTAAAAAGATTATTGACCTGATACATAACTACCTCCTCATACCTTCTTAGTGAGCAAACTGAGAGTTATATAGGTTATAATAGAAACCTTTCATGGCCATCAGTTCATCATGTGACCCCTTCTCTATAATATTACCATCCCTCATAACCAATATTATATCAGCTTCTTTAATCGTTGACAATCTATGAGCTACAATAAAGCTTGTCCTTCCCTGCATCATCCTGTCAAATGCCTTTTGTATTCTTATCTCTGTTCTTGTATCAATTGAAGATGTTGCCTCATCCAAAATCAACATAGGAGGAAGTAAAAGCATTACCCTTGTTATACAAAGAAGCTGTTTTTGTCCCTGGGACAGATTTCCTCCGTCCTCTGTAATGACTGTATCATATCCATCCGGTAAACGCTTAATAAAGCTATGAGAATGTGCAAGCCTTGCCGCTACAATGATTTCCTCATCTGTTGCTTCCGGTTTTCCATAAGCAATATTTTCCTTTATCGTTCCAGACTTAAGCCATGTTTCCTGAAGCACCATACCATAATTATTTCTTAGACTATCTCTGGTCATTTCACGTAAGTCAATTCCATCTACCCTTATGCTTCCCTTATCAACATCATAAAATCTCATTAACAGATTGATTAATGTACTCTTACCACATCCTGTAGGACCAACTATAGCCACTCTCATACCCGGCTTTACACTGAGATTCAAATCTGTAATAAGCTTCTTATCAGAAACATATGAGAAGTCAACATGTTCAATTGTAATTTCTCCATTTGCATGCTCTAATATCGCCGCATTCTCCGGTACAGATTTTTCCGGTTGCTCATCAATTAACTCAAATACTCTTCCTGCACAGGCAATTGCATTCTGAAGTTCAGTTATAACGTTGGATATTTCATTAAATGGCTTTGTGTATTGGTTTGCATAGCTCAAGAAACACGTCAGCTGTCCGACAGATAGCGAACCACCCTTAATGACTCTTATCGCTCCTATGATGGCAACTGCAGCATATACAAGGTTGTTTACAAATCTTGTGGCTGGATTCGTAATAGATGAATAGAAGGTTGCATTCATGCTATCCTTTTCAAGCTGATTGTTAATCTTTTCAAATCTGTTCAAAGCATCATCTTCATATCCAAATGCCTGAACAATCTTCTGCTGCCCTATCATCTCATCCACAAGCGACGTAAGCTCACCCCTAGTCTCAGACTGACTTGAAAATAAATTATAGGTTCTCTTTGCAATAAATGCTGCCACGAAAAGCGATATAGGAGTTAAAACAACGACCACTAGTGCAATAGGAATATTTATATACAGCATAAAACCCAGTGTTGCAGCAATTGTCACAACGCCGGTGAAAAGCTGTGTAAATCCCATAAGCAGTCCATCTGCAAACTGGTCTATGTCGGCTACAATACGGCTTACAATATCTCCGTGCTTATGGGAATCTATATAAGAAAGCGGAAGCTCCTCCAGATGATTAAACGCCTCTATCCTTATATCCTTAACCACCGAATAGGTCACGTGATTGTTAATTATATTCATGAACCATTGAGCGCATACATTTATAATCATTACAATTACAAATATAAAAATAATGTGCTTTATTCCATCAAAATCCACCCAGCCCTTATCTATTATAAAATCAATAGCATCTCCAATCAATATCGGAGCATATAAGGTTGCCGCAACTGATATAAGGGCAAAAATAAAGGACAAGGTAACAAGTGGTAAATACCTTTTAATGTATTTTAGTACTCTTTTTATAATAAATTTATTGTTAGTTGTTTTATTAATAGTATTGTTTTTCTTAGTATCTGCCATATTATTTTACCTCCTCCCTGTTTTGAGAAGAGCAAATTTCCCGATATACCTCACAATTTTTCAACAGCTCATCATGGGTTCCTATACCCATCACCTTTCCATCATCCAGAACAATTATCTTATCCGCATGCATTATTGACGATGACCTCTGAGACACGATAAACACTGTCATATTATCCGTTTTTTCCTTGATTGCCATGCGAAGAGCTGCATCTGTTGCATAGTCAAGGGCTGAGGATGAATCGTCAAGAATCAATATCTCCGGCTTCTTAACAAGAGCCCTTGCAATAGTGAGCCTTTGCTTCTGTCCACCGGATAAATTTTTAGCTCCCTGATTCAATGCAAAGTTTTTACCACCCTGCTTATCTTCCACAAATTCCTTCGCCTGAGCTATGCTCAGAGCCTCATCAATCTCCTCATCTGTTGCATCTGCCTTTCCCCATCTGATATTGTCCGCAATAGTTCCTGAGAACAAAACCGCCTTCTGTGGTACTATTCCAATCTTATTTATAAGCTGTTCCTTTGGATATTCCGTAACATCCACTCCGTCGATTAAAAGCTTTCCCTCAGTACAGTCATAAAATCTTGGTATAAGATTAACCAGCGTGGACTTTCCTGAACCGGTACCACCAATTATACCTACGGTTTCTCCCTGATTAACCGAAAATGTAAGTCCTTCTATCGAAGATTCCTGCGCATCCTTATAAGTTAATCCTGCATTTATAAATTCAACCTTTGGTACTCCCTTTTTCACAGTAACATCGTCAGTCTTATATACCTGTATGCTGTTTGTTTCAAACACTGAAGCTATTCTGTTGCCACAAGCAACTGCTTTCGTCTCAATAATAATAAGGTTTGCAAGCTTCACCAGTTCTATCAATATCTGGGACATATAATTAACAAGCGCATAAACCTCTCCCTGCTTTAAAATACCTAAATCAACCTGTTTTGCTCCCCTCCATAAAATAAACACAATAGAAAGATTTATTACTGCATAGGTTAATGGATTAAGAAAGGAAGATATCTTGCCAACAAAGAGCTGTCCCTTCGTAAGCTCCAATGTAGTTATATAAAATTCTTCCTTCTCTTTTTTCTCCTGGTTAAAAGCACGAATAACTCTCACACCGGCAAGATTTTCCCTGGTTTTCAGCAATACCTCATCAAGGTGATTTTGCACCTTTCTGTATAGTGGAATTGATGCAAACATGATTCCGAATACAATCAAAACAAGGACAGGCAATGTTATTAAGAAAATAAGTGCCGTTTTAAAATCGACAGTAAACGCCATTATGGCTGCACCAAAAACTATAAAAGGTGACCTCATGAACAATCGAAGAAACATATTTACACCTGTCTGAACCTGATTGATATCACTGGTCATTCGGGTTATTAATGTTGAGCTTCCTATGGAATCTATCTCTGTATAAGACAAGCTCTCAATATGCTTAAACAAATCATATCGAATTTCCTTTCCCACACCCATGGCTGTCTTTGCAGAATAATACTGTGCGGTAATTGAACATATAAGCCCTATTACTCCCAAGCCAATCAATACCCAAGCCATCCTATATATGTATTGTTTGTCATTCTTTGCAATACCATTATCAATTATTGCAGCCATAACAAGCGGAACCAGAAGTTCAAAGCTTGCTTCCAGCATCTTAAATACCGGAGCGAGAATAGCCTTTACCTTGTAATTTTTTAAATATCTAAGCAGTGATTTCATGTCAGTTTCCTCTCGTATAATTTTTTTATTGACCATATATATTTTATCCTTTAAACTATCATTATAAACGATACAAAGTATTTTTCAATATTTTGGTATTGTTTTTATATTAAAACTTAAGAAAGAATGAGGTATGTAATTATGAGTGATATAATCGAAAATGAAGAATTTGATGAGCCAACCATATCCATGACTCTTGACGATGGTACAGAGCTTGAATGTAGTGTAATTGCAATATTTCCTGTTGGTGACCGTGACTATATTGCACTCCTTCCTGACAATGTTGTGGACGGCTTTGAGGAAAATGAGGTATTTCTATACAGATATAAGGAATTGGAGGGTGATGACATATCACTGGAACAGATTGAAACAGATGAAGAGTATGAGGCTGTTGCCGATGCCTTTGATGAGCTTCTGGATGAAGAGGAGTTCAACGAGCTTGAGGGTAACTAATTACGCCATATATTTTCCAAAAAGAAAAGGGAACCAGTCCTTCATAAATCAAAGGACTGGTTCCCTTCATTTATTTTAGCCACAGGAAATTGTTATCTGTGCTTATGAAATCCAGATTATTTATAAATACAACATCTGTTATTCCCTCTTCCTCAGCCAACAGGCTTACACTATTATGAAAATACCGCATATCTAAGACATATATTTCGCTGTAGTTATCAGCCAAAAGTGGCAACAGACAGTGGGCATAGGAATCCTTGACTACAATCAGCTTATGGTTGCAGCTCTCTTCTTCACAGGAAACCGCATTGCTTGTAATCTTGATATATGGATGATTACCATCTAAATAGGTTGTATACTTGTCCTTTATCTGGAGATTTTCATAGTTATACAGGGAGTCAGCGGTTTCCTTCGTGTCATAATACTCCACTGTATATTCTCCCCTAGGATTATGGTAAAGAATTATACTGTCCTTCTTCTGGGTAAAGGTCGGAGCCTTTGAATAAAGAGTTCCATAAAAGCTGTCACTTCCGATTTCTATCTCATATTCACTCTTTGGTGTCGCCTGAATCCCAAGAGCATCACACAAACAGGTATAACCTATATATGCTCCATTCATTGTCCAGTGATGGTCTGTTCTGTAAAAAATATAATCATCTTTGTTTTCTATAAGCTTATTTCCACAATCTACAAAATTAAGGTTATCTGACACATTGGCATGCATATATGCAAGAACCTCCCCCTGGTCATAAGAAAATGCATAAGGTGGCAGATAATCCTCATATACATAAGAGGAATTTGGCACCAACAGCATTGTACAAT
>JBJENB010000167.1:0-1528 GCA_051879975.1 Wujia sp. | reverse complement strand
GTTGGCTATGCCGGCAAATAATATATGTGTAGTCGGTGATGATGACCAATCCGTGTATGGCTTCCGAGGGGCAAGGCCGGAGATTATGCAACAGTTTAAAAGGGACTTTGCCGAAGCAGAGGAAATTATTCTTGGAAGAAATTACAGATGTGACAGATGGATTACTGAATGCTCGGCAGCAGTCATAGAGGGTAATAAAAACCGATTTAAGAAAAGGCTTGTTTCCGAAAGCAGTCAAAATGGGGTTGTTAAGGTAATTTCACCTAGAGATTCCGGTGAAGAAAACGATATGATTGTCAATATGATAAGAAAAAAGCATAGTGAAGGAATGAGCTATGAAAATCAGGCAATATTGTACAGAACCAATATTCAACCCAGAAGATTGGTTTACAGGCTAAATCAGAATAATATTCCATATACTATCAGTGATACCTTGCCGAACATATTCGAACATTTTGCAGTAAAAAATGTTTTGGATTATATGTACATCGCCTGTGGCGATTGGAGCAGAGCCAGGTTTCTTAGAATAATTAATAAGCCAAGCAGATATATCAGCAGAGAGCTTTTACAGGAAAATCCGGTGGACATTGACAAGCTGAGATACAGACTGCGCAATAAGGATTATATTGTTGAGAGATTAGATAAGCTTTATGCAGATATCAGAATGTTATCTAAGCTAAAGCCTTATGCTGCCTGCAATTTTATTCGCAGATTTATAGGCTATGATGATTATTTAAAAGAATATTCTGAATATACACAGCTTGATGTTCAGGAATTCTATGAAGTATTGGACGAGTTTTCTTCTATGCTTACAGATATGAACTCCTATAGCGAGCTTTTTGATTTTATTAAGGAGTATACAGAGCTTTTGGGAAAACAAAAGGAAACATCTAAGGAACATAAGGGTGTACGTTTAATGACAATGCATGGCGCAAAGGGGTTGGAATTCGAGTGTGTATATATTATGGATGCGGTAGAGGGGATTGTTCCCTATAAGAAGTCTAAATCCTCAGCTGAGCTTGAGGAAGAGCGAAGAATGTTTTATGTTGCCATGACAAGAGCAAAACATGAGCTGTATATCTTCACACCGGGAAATACGAATGGCAAGGATAGAGAGGTCAGCAGATATGTTAAGGATATAGAAAATTATCTTCTGAATAAAGATAATTTTGCGAAATAGCTTTAATTATGTTATATATAAAGTGTTAATCATAACAGACCTTTTATGCTTCCGTCTGTGGACCGGATTTTATTCCGGTATTAATTTGTTTATTAGATTAAATATTACGGAGAGAATTATGTTATTTTCCAGTATAACTTTTTTATTTGCATTTTTACCAATTGTATTATTACTGTATTTTATCAGTCCCAGGGTATTGAAGAATACAGTTCTTTTACTAGTTAGCCTTGTTTTCTATGCTTGGGGAGAACCCAGATATGTAGTTGTAATGATATGTTCAATATTGATTGGATATATTATGGGAATTTTTACCGAGAAATTCTTAAATGAGGAAAAAAAAGGCTTATC
>JBJENB010000166.1:0-5650 GCA_051879975.1 Wujia sp. | reverse complement strand
GATGCTATGATGCTATTATGATGGAAAAGTTTTAAAACAGGAGGTAGGATTATGAAAACAATTAAGCAAAGTCTTAAAATGTTAAAATTTAATCTTACCACTGTTTTTTTATTTGAACTTGTTTACAAGCTTATTTCGGTGGCGATAATGACCCCTGTTTTGTATTATTTACTCAATACTGCCATCAATATGGCGGAAATAAGCTTTATAAATGATAAGACAATTGGAAAATTCTTCAGATATCCCTCAACTTATCTGTTTTTGTTTATTATATTGGTTATCTTTGCAATGCATATGTTAATTAACATTTCCGCGTTAATTTATATTACAGAGGCCTCCTATTGGGGAAAGAAGATTTCTGTAATCAGAACTCTGTTCAGAAGCCTTGCAAATTCTCTTAGAGTTCTGAAACCGAAGAATTTTTTGATTGTTTTTTATGTTCTTCTGGTAATTCCCTTTACCAATTCGGTAATGCTTTCAGGTTCAATTGCGGGACTAAAGTATCCGGAATATGTTCGGGATTTTTTGAGCAGGCATAAGAGCTTTGCTTTTACAGTAATAGCAATTTATTTTATTATTTGTGTCATTGCCGTGTTCAGGATATTTGCTTTAAATTATTTTACTGTTTCAAAAATGGATTTTAAGCAATCCGTGAATGAAGCAAATAAAATTGTTAAGAAGCATAGCTTGAAACTATTTATTGGTGTCATCTTTATAAATGTGATTATAAGCCTGTTTATGTTTGGCATAGAATGGATTATTGTATATGGTGTGGCAAAGTATTTAAAAATAATAACAAGTATTAAAAGCTTTGATTTTATTATCCATACAGTTATACAGATATCCTTTTTTGGCGTATACCTATTTGCTTCTTTGATTACAACTCCATTGATATGTAGCTATATATGCTCATGCTTTTATGAGCTTGAGGATGATGAAAGGCATCATGATATTGATTATGTGGAGGAAAGGAGCAGTAAGAGGAGTGTTGCCTGGACTGTAAGTGTCATTGCTATTGCCTTTGCTTTGAATATTGGATATATATATTTGAGCTTGAATAAAAGGGTTGGTATAGATATATGGTATCCCTCTAATGTTACCGTAACAGCTCATAGGGGAGATTCTGAGCATGCACCGGAGAATACCATGGAGGCAATCAGACTTGCTGTTGAGAATCAGGCGGATATAGTTGAGATAGATGTCCGCCAGACAAGGGACGGAGTATATATTATAACTCATGATGAAAGTCTAAAGCGTACTACGGGAATCGATGTGAAAACCGGTAATGTGGATTATGCGTTTATTAAAACCTTAAGTGTCGGAGCTGATGAAAGCAGGGAATATGCGGGAGAGGCAATTCCCACTTTGGCAGAGGTTCTGGAATATGCCAATGAGGAGGATGTTTTCCTGAACATAGAGCTTAAAACTGCCAAGACAGACAGGGAGGATTATGTTGAGGGAGTACTTCAGCTTATTGAAGAGTATGAGTATGCTGATAAATGTGTAGTGGCATCAAGTGATTATAAGGTTGTAAGTAAGGTAAAAGAGATTAATTCGGATATAAAAACGGTATATATTGTTATGATGGCAATTGGTGATATCGGTAATTTTGAAGATGCAGATGTATATAGTGTGAGAAGTAATTATATTGACGCTTCCATGGTTAAGTCAGCTCATCGAAATGGAAAGGAAATATATGCCTGGACTGTAGATGATGAGGAACAGATAAAAAGGCTTTTGCTAATAGGAGTAGACAGTATCATTACGAATAACCCATATAACACAAAAGCCATAATTTATAATGCAAATGACAGCGTTGTGACTGACATATTTAAAAGACTAATCTATGAATACTAATGATTATTGTGTTAAGCTTCATAATATGCAGAGATCAGTTTGACCAATTCCTTATAATCCTCATGACATATAAGCTCTCCGGCAGAGTGCATGGCAAGCATTGGTATTCCAATATCTGCGGATTTGACAGGAAGATATGATGACATGATAGGTCCTAAGGTCTGGCCTCCTGCCATACCGGAACGATTAGACTGGCGCATATATTTTATGCCGTTTTCCTGACATAGGGCAATCACAACCGCTCCCGCTTCACTGTCTGTAACATATCTCTGGGATGCACTGCTTTTAATCACAATTCCGCCGCCAAGATAGACTTCGTTGGTTATATCACTCTTTTCGGCATAATTCGGATGTGTGGCATGTGCCACATCTACAGAAAGACTAAAGGCAGCTGAAATGATATCCTCAGCTACAAAATGTCTTAATATATCTCTCAGGAGAAATGAATCCGCACCCTGCTTTGAACGGCTTCCGACTTCTTCATTGTCAAAGAATGCGGCTACCGCAGTACAATTTTTTCCTATATCCGATGAAATTGCTTCCATGATTGCGGATACAGAAGAAATATTATCAATTCTGGCAGCATTCAGAAATTCATCATGTAAGCCCAGTATAGAAGGCTCTGTAGTTATATACATATATAAATCGTAATCCAATATGCTGTCTGCAGCAATGGATAGCTTTTCGGAAATGTAATCAAGAAGCTTTTGCTCCTTTAGGACATTATCTGCAACATTGTCACATGCAATAATCGGCAGCATTTCTTTTTGAATATCCATTTCCTGATTCTTGGAATCTTTTTTCAAATGAGGAGCAAGATTAGGGATTATGCCAATAGGCTTCTCAGAGTCAAACAGCATCACCTGTGGCTTAAAGGGATTATCACCTTTTACAACAATCTTTCCGGCTATTCCAAGCGGTCTGTCAAACCAGGTTTCCTTTATAAGACCACCATATGGCTCAATATTTAACTGCCTGTATCCTTTTTTTGACACATCTGCCTGAGGCTTAATCTTAAGCATCGGAAAATCGGTGTGAGCCGCTGCTATTCTGAGAGGTGCAACCGTTGTCCCCATGGAAACTGCCACAAGCATCGATGGATATGGACTAACCAGATAACGCCCACCGGGGAGTGGCTTAAAATTACTGTCTGTCGTAACCATGGTAAAACCATGCTTCATCAAATAATCTTTACATTCCTTTACAAGATGAAATTGAGTGCTTCCCTTTTTCAAAAGGTTCACAAATTCCTGCATAACAGCCTCCTAATTAAATTTTACTGCTATCTTAATAAACTGATATATTTTCTCTGAGGTTTCGTCCTTATAGTGAAGTCCGTCACTACAGGTGTAGCCCTCCTCCTTCAAATATGAATTAGTATCCAATATCTTAATATTTGTATCATGTAAACCCTCAGTCATTCTCTGATTGAAGGTATCAATGGAGCTGTTCTTGATAGAATAGCCATTGGCAGAACAAAGACTTTCATTCACAGGATTGACGAGCATATAGTATATTTCTGCATCAGTGCTTCTGTCAAGCTGTGCAAGAAGATCAAGATATTCATCCGTACATTCCAATCCCGCACCTACATCATTGACACCTAAGCCGATAATGATACGTGTATTACTGTCTGACATATTTACAATACTTCCCAGATTGTTCTTTAAAAAATATCTTCCTACACCATTTTCACATAAAAAGGTATCGTTATCCATTTTATATTTAGACATGGCAACATAGCGGGAATCTCCCACAAATATATAGGTATGGTTGTCCGGCTCTAAATCATCATAGGAGGAATCATTAGAAAACTGGGATGTTGATGCGTTGGCACTGTTATTGATATCTGTAGATGATGAGGATTGTTCTGTTCCTGTATCCGTTTTCTTCGTATTTGAATCAAGATCCTTGTTGAATTGCATCCACAAAAAAATCTCTAGTGCTCCAATGAGAAGGAAAACAAAGA
The DNA here is from genome assembly GCA_051879975.1 of Wujia sp. Lineage (GTDB taxonomy): Bacteria > Bacillota > Clostridia > Lachnospirales > Lachnospiraceae > Coprococcus_C. The sequence continues at coordinate 1,824 of JBJENB010000166.1, read as the reverse complement.
GAAGTATCATCCATATTGTATTCTTGGAGTTCATAATAGGCCTCCTAGCCAAATGTTTATCATAGGAAATTTACAACATTATAATATAAATCTTATATTGTTTCAAGCATAAGGGAATTTAACTTGCCTAATTCAGAATAATAGGCTATTATTTTCATTGGATATGATAGGTTAATAAATTGAAGAATTGGAGAATACTATGAAGTTTACAAGGGTTGAGAGACTTAAAGGTGAGATAAAGGTTCCGGGAGACAAATCCATTTCCCACAGAAGTGTTATGCTTGGCTCATTAGCTAAGGGGACGACGGAGGTATATGGTTTTTTACAGGGAGCGGACTGTCTGTCTTCGATAGCATGCTTTTCGAAAATGGGAGTGGAGATTGAAAACAGGGGCGAAACCGTAATAATACATGGTCGGGGACTTAGAGGTTTAAAAGCGCCGAAGGATACTCTGGATGTAGGTAATAGTGGAACTACAACAAGGCTTATGTCGGGGATATTGGCGGCTCAGAATTTTAGCTGTAGAGTTGACGGAGATGCGTCTATCAGAAAGAGACCTATGAAAAGAATAATGACACCTCTTGCTATGATGGGTGCGGATATTAGAAGTGAGGCAGATAACGGCTGTGCACCCCTTATCATAAACGGAAGGGAGCTTAAGGGTATCAGCTATACCTCGCCGGTGGCATCAGCACAGGTTAAGTCAGCTATATTGTTTGCGGGATTATATGCCAATGGTGTTACCTCAGTTACTGAGCCTGCCATAAGCAGAAATCATACAGAGCTTATGTTTCAGGAATTTGGAGTGGATATTGAAACCAGGGGGAAGACAGCTATCGTAAAGCCGGCTACTGAATTATATGCCAGAAAGGTAATTGTTCCGGGAGATATATCCTCTGCTGCGTATTTTATTGTTGCAGGACTTATAACACCGAATTCCGAGATAACCATTAAAAATGTGGGTGTCAATCCGACAAGAGACGGCATTATAAGAGTGTGTCAGATGATGGGTGCAGATATTGCACTTGAGTCTGAGGAGGGAAAATCAGGAGAGCCAACTGCTGATATTACGGTTAAAACCTCTACACTTAAGGGCTGTGTCGTGGGAGGAGAAATTATTCCTACCCTTATTGACGAGATACCTGCAATTGCAATTCTTGCATGCTTTGCAGAGGGGGATACTATAATTAAGGATGCTGAGGAACTGAAGGTTAAGGAGTCCAACAGAATAGATGTAATGGTAGAAAATCTTAAGGCAATGGGTGCTGATATAGAAGCCACGGAGGATGGAATGATTATCCATGGCGGAAGAACACTTCATGGTGCAACCATTGACAGTCATCTGGATCACAGAATTGCAATGAGCTTTGCTATTGCTGCAATTAATGCAGACGGGGAGACGGATATCAAGGATAGCAGCTGCGTAGATATATCTTATCCGGGTTTCTTTGAGGACCTGATGAGCCTGGCGAAATAATAGAGGAATATGTCAAAAAAGAAAGTGTGAAACTTTTTCTGTAAATAGTTTAATATCAGGTCTTCTATGATAATCATAGGAGGCCTTTTATTATGGCAAGAAGAGAAAAGAAACCGGTACACAAGGTCGTAATGACCGAAGGAAAAAACATTATTCAGCAGTTGCTTCAGGAATACGATATTGAAACTGCTGAGGATATCCAGGATGCACTTAAGGATCTGCTTGGTGGAACCATCAAGGAAATGATGGAAGCCGAGATGGATAATCATCTTGGATATAGCAAATCTGAGCATTCAGACAATGATGACTACAGAAATGGCTATAAGTCAAAACGAGTCAACAGCAGT
>JBJENB010000165.1:0-5663 GCA_051879975.1 Wujia sp. | reverse complement strand
AAATCCCCATTCTCATACAATGGATTCTGCTTCACATCCATTCTTGGCGAATCGATATGTGCTCCAAGAATATTCATTCCTTTATCAATTTTGTCACTGCCTATATTAAACATTGCAACAGTCTTATCCATCCAGACACTGTACACCTTATCTCCCGGAATAAGCTTTTTGTTTGACTTAACAATATCATTTAGATCCTGATATCCATACTCTCTTGCTATTGCAACTATTTCCTTGACACATTCTCTCTCAGTCTTGCCCTTATCCAGGAATTTTAGATAATCCTTACTTACCTTTTCAAGCTCATTAAGTTGCTTTTTGTTGTACTTTGTCCACGCATTTACTCTTTCCATTATGTCACTACCTTTTCTTTTTTAAATATTATACCAATTCACTTACAACCTTATACAGAATATCAAATGCCTTGTCGCATTCCTCTGTTGTCACATTCAGCGGAGGAACTAATCTGATAACCGCCGGTCTGACTGCCGTAATAAGAAGACCGTTATCTGCCGCGTTATACTTAACATCGGTTGCTATATCCGAGTTGAATTCAACTCCTATCATAAGTCCCTTTCCTCGAACCTCCTTAACCTCAGGAAGTTCCTTAAGTCTGTCCATAAAATAAGCTCCAACCTTCCTCGCATTTTCCGGAAGCTTATTGTCAACTATCTCTCCAATCTGAGCATAGGAAGCAGCACAGGCAACCGGATTTCCTGCAAATGTACTACCGTGGGCACCCGGACCAAAGGTAAGTGCCAACTTTGCACTTGTACACATTGCACCAATTGGCATTCCGCCTCCCATGGCTTTTGCCATGCTGACTGCATCCGGCTTTACTCCGTATTCCATAAAGCCCATAAGACTTCCTGTTCTTCCCCAACCCGTTTGAACCTCATCAAAGAGTAAAAGCATATCCTTCTCATCACAAAGCTCTCTCAAACCCTGCAAAAATTCCTGTGTTGCAGGAATAACTCCACCTTCTCCCTGAACCGGCTCTACCATAATGGCTATTGTATTCTCATCGACACAGGACTTAAATGACTCCAGATTGTTATACTCTGCATACGTGAAGCCCGGAACCAATGGGTCATAATTATTTTGTATCGCCGAGCCCGGCTGGCCTGTTGCAGCAAGTGTTCCAAGGGTTCTTCCATGGAAGCTGTTAAAAGCTGTCACTATTTTATATCTATTGGGTCCGTAATTATCCTTTCCGTACTTTCTGGCAAGTTTAATCATAACCTCATTGGCTTCAGCCCCTGAATTCTGATAATAAATTTTTTCAAAGCCAATACTCTTGCAGATACGCTCGGCCAGCATCACCTGTGGAACCGTATAAAAATAATTGGAAGCATGCATTATAGACTGACATTGTTCTATTATGGCTTCAACAACCCTTTTATTGCAATGCCCAGCACTGTTTACTGCTATACCGGCCATAAAATCAAGATATTGTTCCCCATTCTCATCTGTAATATATGCCTCTTCTCCAGCATCAGCTATAAAATCAAATCTTTTAAAGGTTTCATAAAAATATGTTTGATACATCTCCTTGATTTCTTCTTTTGTTTTTCCGGTGTCCTGTAGCTTCATTTTGTTCCTCCTAAATTATTTGTGCCGGATGCAACAGCAACCGGCATAAATAATATTTTATATTCTACGCATATATGTTCTGTGCAACTAATTCGTCAAGTATACTAACAAGCTTCCCAATCTCAGGTTTACTTATCTGAGCATTCGCGCCTAAAGCCTCTCCTTTTCGTTTCATATCATCATTGATAAGGGATGAGAAAACAATGATAGGTACATGTTTCATACCCTCTGTCTCTCTAACCAGCTTGATAAGATGATGTCCGTCCATCTGTGGCATCTCGATATCCGTTATAATACATTTTGCACCATAATCTATGCCATTATTTTTCTTTAACTCTGACAGATAGTCCCATGCTTCCTGTCCGTTATTCTTTATTGTTAGTTTTGTATAGCCGGCCCTATTGAGAGAATCATTAATAAGCTGACAAAGCATTGGAGAATCCTCCACAACAAGAATAGGAATTTCATTTCTTTGTCTGTCCGACAGCTCAGCCAAATCAGAAACCCTGAGACTTGTCTCAGGACATATCTCTTCAACTATTCTCTCAAAATCCAAAATGATAAGCAAATTATCTCTATTCTTAATAATACCTGTTGCAATACCCGTGCCCGGACCGCTTACGGTTGCATCCGGCTTAACAACATCGGACCATGATACCCTATTTATTCCTATTACCGTCTGTACATCAAAGGCAATATTAAGGTTATTGAAATTGGTTACGATAAGTAAATCATTTTTCCTGTCACCCGAAGAAAATCCAAGAGCCTTAAACAAATCAATTACAGTAATGATATCACCTCTTGGCATAAAAATACCTTCTATACACGGATGTGAGTTAGGCACTGGTGTAATAGTCTGATATGTGAGAATTTCTCTGACTTTCTCCACATTTATTCCATAATGATTTCCATTAATAACAAACTCCAAAACCTCCAGTTCATTCGTTCCGCTCTCTAATAAAATATTACTATCCATGTCTTTTCCTCCCGCATTATTGTAGTTGTACTATCGCTTTTTCGTCATTGTACTCAACCTGAAGCTTAATATCCTTCATCTGGTCTGCAACCGTATTGGAAATCTGGAACAGCAGAACAGCCTCCTCCAATGCACTTCCTGATAAGGTATTCTGATAGGTATACAAATCATCTATCAGAATCGTAAACATCTGCTTAGCACTTTTTGAATTATCAACTATGATTCTGTATCCAATATCCTTATCATATAAATCTATTTCCTGAGTTTCATTTGTTATATTCTCTACCCTAAACTTTAATACCAAAAGCTTGTAACCCTGTGGAGCCTGTACCTCAATATACATTCCCGACGAATCATATGACGGATAAGTTTCCGTAATCATTGCATATTGGTATGTAATCGACGCATTTGGTAACCCCACAAAGCTTGCAAGGTCAAAATCTTTATATTGATAGTCAACCTCAATGCTGTCCTCAGTAACATCTTCCATGTTTATAGGCGTTGTATTGTTCCAGTCGTGATTATCTCCTTCTGAGTCATTTCCCGTACCCGAACCCTCTGTTGAAGCATCCTCAGATATCAGCTCCTCTGTTGTTTCCTCTGTTACAGCCTCCTCTGTTGTAATCAACTCCTCTGACGCATCTGTTCCTGTAGCAACAGTATCATATTCATGAGGTGACACAAATGTATTGTCATCATAAAATTTATATGTATAATTATCAGAATACTTGAGAAGCAGTTCTGCTGCGTATTCTGCAATAAGATAATTCTCCTCGTCAGTAAGCTCTATAGTTTTTTCACATCCAACTGCAAAAAGTGATAGAATAACCATACAGCATACAATCAATGACTTTTTCATCATATCCTCCATAGAAAGTTATACTTATGGTAATTCTACCACTTTTTTTTAATATCAGCAAGGCATATTAGCGTCCAAATCAAAATAAAATACTACTCCATCAGAGACATTATAGACACCATATTTTTTTCCATGTGCATCCATTGTAGCAGCCACAATTGATAAGCCAATACCATTGCCTCCGTATTCTCTCGTTCTCGCCTTATCAGCCTTATAAAATTTTATAAATAAATTATCAATATCTTCAGGTGCTATATTCCTACCCTGATTATATACATTTACCCTAACGTCATTCCCTATATGTTCTATTGTTACTTTAATCACACCACCCTTTTCAACATAATGGATAGCGTTGGTAACATAATTGGTGAATACCTCCTCAATCATATATTCGTCTGCCCATACATAGATTGGCCCTTTTTCGTCAAATTCAACCTTTGCCTCAGCATCGTCAAACAATATTCTTGAAGCTGACAACACAGCACTTATAAAATCAACCAATTCAAAACGCTCAATTTTAGGTTTTATTCCACCAAACTCTATCTCATTCAGTGTTAACAGCTTCTTGACGAGGGTGTTCATTTTGTGAGATTCATCAATGATGACATCTGCATAAAATTCCCTCGACTCCGAATCTTCAAACAAATTATCCTTAAGACCCTCTGCATACCCTTGAATAAGAGCTATCGGTGTCTTAAGCTCATGGGATACATGGGACAGAAATTCTTTTCTCATATCGTCCATTTGCTCTTTTTCTATAATATCCCTCTGCAACTGGAGATTAGCTGTTTTCAGCTCCGATATTGTCTGTTCGAGCTTATAAGACATATCATTCATGCTTGCACCCAATTCTCCTATCTCATCTCTGGACACTACCGGAATCTTTACATCAAATTCAAGATTCGACATTCTACGTGCCGCATGAGAAAGCTTCTTAATAGGAGCTGAAAAAATATTCGTGAGTATCAGTATGAATACCGAGCCAAAAATAATGATGGCAATGGCAACCCATGTAAATACTCTTGATATTATCTTAATTGTTGACTCAATTCTGGCAATAGGACATCGAATAATAATATAACTGCCATCATTCATCACACCTACCAGATCATAATATGAAGAATTAAGCAAAGAATCAAAATTTTTCTTTATGACATACTCCCCCGGCTGAATATTATAGCTGATAATTCCATCATTAATTGCTTTAAGCATAACATTAATACTCTCATACATCTTCCCTTCCCTGCTAATGGAGGTGTAAATGTTACCCTGATGAACATTATAAATAAGTATAACCAAATCTGATGATTGTCTCAATTCGCGATACACATTATCGTATGCTTCTGATTCGTCCTCATTTTCAAAATTATCATTAAATGTATTATATGCCTCTTTCAGATTTTTTTTGGTATTTGCTACAAATGCGCCCTCAAAGAAGAAATTACATACAATCCATGAGGCACCAACAACAAAGCCGGCAAATATCATAACCATAATGGTTATCTTACTACGTATAGAAAACCTCATATTATACCTCGAATTTATATCCCATTCCCCAGATAGTCTTTATATATTCACCCTTGTCTCCAAGCTTGCTTCTAAGCTTTTTAACATGAGTATCAATGGTTCTCGCATCACCAAAATAGTCATAATTCCAAACATTGTTCAATATTTTTTCCCTTGATAGTGCAACACCTCTGTTCATCATGAAATAATTAAGCAGCTCAAATTCCTTATATGACAGCTCAATCTGTTTGCCATCAACATATACCTGATGAGCTTGGATATCCATCTCGATTCCACCAATCTCAAATTTTTCATTCTCCTCGGAGGTTGATGACCTTCTTAAAACAGCCTCAACTCTGGCAACCAGGATTTTCGGACTGAATGGCTTTGTAATATATTCATCCACACCCAGTTCAAAGCCCTTTAACTCATCCTTTTCATCGCTTTTAGCTGTAAGCATGATTATTGGTATCTGCGAAAGCTTTCTGATTTCAGAGGCAACCTCATAGCCATCCATTTTAGGCATCATAACATCAAGAATAACAAGGTCTATATCCCTTGTGGACATAAATATATTAACAGCTTCTTCTCCGTCTCCTGCCTCAACTACAGAAAATCCATCTTTAATAAGGAAATCACGCACAAGCTTGCGCATCCTGCTTTCATCATCTACAACAAGAATTTTCTTACCACCCATAACATACCCTCCGAATGTCGTAATCTGCAATC
>JBJENB010000164.1:0-5663 GCA_051879975.1 Wujia sp. | reverse complement strand
TCATATTATCTACCTGTAAATTGTTCAAGCTCACTTACTAAGAAGCATTTCGAATCAAAATCTAATAGTCCCTCTTATTCAATAACTAAAAATGCATATTGTTAATCAGGCTATCCTTGTAATTCTCATTGTCAGCAAGCTGGATTATATTAATTTTTCCTTCCGTATAAGAATCTATACAATCAATTAAGGCTCTATCCCTGGCAAGCATCATACAGCCTCTTAATGAGGTGTTGCCTACAACCTTTATCTTACCCTTAATAGAAGCGGGTAAAAGCCCAATTGAAATAGCATTTTCAATATTAAGGTAGCTGCCAAAGCCACCGGCCAAAAACACATAGTCAAGCATTTCGGGTCCGGTTCCTGAAGCATTCATAATTGCCTCTATTCCTGAGTAGATTGCAGCCTTAGCCATCAATATTTCCCTTAATATATCCATATTAAGACTTACACCATTGATATTAAGTCCATTTTCAAAAAAATTCTCTGCAAGTACGCCCTCCCTTGAAAGCTTTCCGGTCTTTACCGCCAGGCAAATTGCATCAATGGTATTGGAGCCGTATACTCCCTGACGTCTTGTACATCCTTCAAATGCGGGACCACAGGCTGTGGAGGTTCCATACATTTTTCCCTTGCTGTTCAATACTATTTCACCATTGGTACCCAAATCAATCAGCATATAGTTTTTATCATCCGTCAGCTCATATTCCCTTTCAAGGAACATCAGACCGGACAGAATATCACCGCCGATAAAGGCACTGGCACACCCTGTAAAAGTAATAATACATTTTTCTGATATACCGGCTATATATTTATTTGCAGCTGCTACAATTGATTTCACCAGTTGTCTTTCAAAAGGGGCATGTCCAAGAGGTTCTAAATCATATTCAAGCAGTATACTGATCATGGTTGTATTTCCGGAAATGGTAATATGACTTACATCTTCAATCCTTCTCTTTGTTTTAATCAGCAACTCCCTCAAAGCATTGGTAATATCCTCCAACACCATCTCCTTCATTTTAAGCAGGTTATCCCGATTTCTGACAGAATTCAAAATTCTGTTGATAACATCACTGCCATATAAGCTTTGACGATTCTTAATACTGCCATTGGCGAGAATCTCATTCTTATCCAGAAGACTCATATCTATTGTAGTGCTACCAAGGTCTACAGCAAAAAACAAATCACTCATATTTCACCTGATTAAAATATTGCCTTTGGCTTCTTCTCTATAGGTCTGTATCCCTTATCGTTTAGTACCTTAAGGATTTCCTCCTTGTGTTCCGGACCAAAGGCCTCTATAGTGATTACAAGCTCAACGGCTGAATTTCTATTAATTGTAACAAACTGATTGTGCTCAAGCTTGATTATATTTCCATTCATTTCAGCAATTACACCGGCAACATTCTGAAGCTCACCCGGCTTATCCGGAAGGAGAACTGATACGGTAAATATTCTGCTTCTTGCAATTAAACCATGCTGAACCACAGACGAGAAGGTAATGACATCCATATTACCACCACTCAGGATAGAAACAACCTTCTCTCCCTTCGGTTGCAAATGCTTTAACGCCGCAACCGTAAGAAGTCCGCTGTTTTCAACAAGCATTTTGTGATTCTCAAGCATATCCAAAAATGCAACAATTAACTCACTGTCATCTACCGTTATAATATCATCTAAATTGTCCATAAGGTATGGAAATATCTTACTGCCCGGAGTCTTAACTGCCGTACCGTCTGCTATTGTGTCAACTGACGGAAGCGTTGTTACCTCATTGTTTGCAAATGAAGCCTTAAGACAGGCCGCACCTGATGGCTCAACACCAATTACCTGTATATTGAGATTCAGCATTTTGGCAAGTGTCGATACACCGGTAGCAAGTCCACCACCGCCAACCGGTACCAGAATCTTATCTACGAAAGGAAGCTCCTTGATAATTTCCATTGCAACGGTACTCTGACCCGTAGCTACATCCAAATCATCAAACGGATGAATAAAGGTGTATCCTTTTTCCTCGGCAAGCTTCAATGCGTACTGACAAGCCTCGTCATAAACATCTCCGTACAAAACAACCTCTGCACCATAGGCCTTTGTTCTGTTTACCTTTATAAGCGGTGTAGATGTTGGCATCACTATAACAGCCTTAACACCATATGCCTTTGCAGCATAGGCTACACCCTGAGCATGGTTGCCTGCTGAAGCAGTTATAAGTCCCTTTTTTCTATCCTCCTCGGATAATGTGCTTATCTTATAGTAGGCGCCTCTAATCTTATAGGCTCCTGTAAGCTGCATATTTTCTGGCTTTAAATATACCTTATTTCCACAGCTGTTTGAGAAAAATTCACTCTCAATCAGAGCGGTAGGATGTACGACCTTCTGTACGATTTCATAAGCCTCTTCAAATTTCTCCAATGTCAACATAATAAGCATCTCCTTAAAATAATTGTTGTATTTTAAATGTCAAATAAATCATCGTCCGGTTCTATATGCTCAATATCCTTATCTATAATCATCTCAATATCAGATTTTAATTCAAAATCAGCAAAAAGAGCTGTCACATAGCTGTTAGGGTCAAATCTCTGCATATCCTCAACCCTCTCACCTATTCCAATATATTTAACAGGTACATTAAGCTCAGCCTGGATAGCAATCGCAATACCACCCTTGGCAGTTCCGTCAAGCTTAGTTATTACAATACCATTTATCTCTGTTACCGAGCTAAACTGTCTTGCCTGCTCCAAAGCATTCTGTCCTGTTGTTCCATCCAACACAATAAGAGATTCCACATTGGCTTCGGGATATTCCTTGGTAATAATTCTTCTCATCTTGGCAAGCTCATCCATCAGATTTTTCTTATTGTGAAGCCTACCTGCTGTATCAACCAGTAAAATATCTGTATTTCTAGCCTTGGCAGCAGCAACGGCATCATATACGACTGCTGATGGGTCGGAGCCCTCACTTTGAGCAATTATGTCCACCCCTGCTCTGTTGGCCCAGGTTTTTAGCTGGTCAATGGCAGCGGCTCTAAAGGTATCCGCAGCTGCAATAAGTACCTTTTTACCTGAATTATTGTACCTTGCTGCCAGCTTTCCAATGGTAGTGGTTTTACCCACACCGTTTACACCAATTACAAATACGACTGTTTTTTTATCCTCAAAATCATAAGCCGTATCATCAACCGTCATCTGATCCCTGATAATATTGATAATAAGCTCCTTACAGGCAGCCGCTTCCTTAATCCTTAACTCCTTAACCTTTGCCTTTAAATCCTCGATGATTTTCTCGGTGGTCTCATAACCCATATCAGACATTACGAGAGTTTCCTCCAACTCATCATAAAAGTCCTCATCTATTTCATTTGCCTTAAATAAATTATTAAAGCTCTGACTGATATTATTTCTTGTCTTTGACAGCCCTTCCTTCAGCCGTTTAAAAAAGCCCTTCTTCTCCTTAATCTCATCAGACATGGCTAAACCCTCCTATTCGTCCAATTCATTTTCTATCATATTTACAGAGACAAGTGTTGATACACCCTTTTCCTGCATGGTGATACCATAGAGAATATCCGCTGCCTCCATAGTACCCTTTCTATGAGTAATAACAATAAACTGCGTATCCTTTGTCAGCTTGCTAAGATATTTAGCGAATCTCTTAACATTGGAATCATCAAGAGCAGCCTCAATCTCGTCAAGAAGACAGAATGGCGATGGCTTAAGACTTTGAATGGCAAACAAAAGTGCAATGGCAGTTAAGCTTTTCTCACCACCTGACAGCTGCATCATATTCTGAAGCTTCTTTCCCGGTGGCTGTGCAATTATCTTAATTCCGGTTTCAAGAATGTCCTGCTCATCCACCAGCTCAAGGTCTGCCTTTCCGCCTCCGAACAGCTCCTTAAATACCTTGGAGAACATGATTCGTATCTCTTTAAATTTCTCCGCAAACTGTTCCCGCATGGCCCTGTCGAGCTCGTTAATAATATTAAGAAGATTGTTCTCAGCCTTCGTGATATCATCATGTTGCCCCTTCAAGAACTCGTATCTTTCCGAAACCTGCTTATAATCCTCAATCGCATTGACATTTACATCACCTAATTGCTTAATCTTACTCTTAATTGCCGTAATTTCCCTCTTCAGTGAGGAAATATCCGTAAAGTTTTCATCCTTAAAATCAGATGCAAGATTATATGTAAGCTCATACTCCTCCCACATATAATTGTTCAGATTCTCGCTTTGTTCAGAAAGCTTTTCTATGGACGCATTCAACTTAAATGCAGACTTATCCAAACCATTAATCTGCTCTGAAAGCTGTTCTCTCTTATTAAAAAACTCCTTATGACTATCATTTAAGGCATTTTTTTGTTCAGCGAGCTCAACCAGCTTCTGCTCCTTAATAGCTATGATTCGATTATTTTCCTCCAGAACATTCTTTAAAGCTTCAATCTTATTGTTAAGCTCTATACACTCGTCATATCCGCTTCCAAGCTTCTTTTTGGCAATATCAAGATTTTCCTTGGCAATAGCCTCATCATTCTTTACACGTCTGACATTCTGTAGCAGGAAATCATACTGCTGCTTCACCGTGTTAAATTCAAGATTTAATTTATTAATGTTTTCACTGGAAGCGCCCAGACTATTCTTATAATCCGCAGCAAGTATCTCAAGCTCATGAATCCTCTTCTCAAGCTCCTTAACCGTATCCTCCTGTTTCTTATTGCTGTTGGCAAGTTCATTTTTATTATTGTTTATCTCGTTTACCTGGGCATCTAACTCAGAATTCTCCCTTGATATTCTTGCAAAGGAGCTATTTATCTCCTCAAGCTTTGCATTTGCCTGATCCAGATTAAGCATAAATGTATTCAGCCTGATGTTGATATTGCTAAGCTTCTCATTAATCGCCTCTCTGTTAGCCTTAAGCTCGTCGCGGGCGGTATTTAATTCCTCTATTTTATTTCTGTCTGACTCAAGGGCAGTCTGCTTCTTAACGATAAGATCATCTATCTCATCCAACTCACGCTTACGTCCAAGTAAATTGGAAGCATTCTTGAAGGAACCTCCTGTCATGGCTCCACCGGGAGTAATCAGATCTCCCTCTACAGTTACAATCCTGAGTGTCTGCTTATATTTTCTTGATATTCTGATCGCACTGTCTATATGATCCGCAATATAGATTCTTCCAAGTAAATGACTAACGATTGTCTTATACCTGTCATCGCAGCTTACCAAATCAGAGGCAAGTCCCACTATTCCCTGTTCCTGAAGGGCATCCCTGTTCACAGAACCGGATGCAACTATGGAGCTGATAGGCAAAAAGGTAGCTCTACCAAGATGATTTTCCTTAAGATAACCTATCATTCTCTTGGCAGTTTCTTCATCCTCCGTTACAATATTTTTAATATTTCCCCCAAGTGCGGTTTCAATTGCTGTTTCATATTTCTTATCAACACTTATAATATCAGCAACAACGCCAATAATCCTGTTATCAGAGGACTTTTTCTCCATTACCTTTTTGATGCTGTTTCCATATCCGTCGTATCTCTCGGTAAGATTTCTCAAGGCCTCCCTCTTTGATTTCAAACTGACTATTTCGTTTACATAATCCTGTATACGTTGATTCGTTACTTCAAACTGATTACCATTATCAAGCAGTCGGGTCTGTGTATCTGT
>JBJENB010000163.1:0-5674 GCA_051879975.1 Wujia sp. | reverse complement strand
GTAAGCGGAGGGGTGTCAGGAGCTGTTGCCGGAACCCTTACTCTGATGGTGGGTGGAGATAAGGAGGTCTTTGATAGAGCGGTTTCTATATTAGAATGCATAGGAAAAAATATCCTATATATCGGAGAAATAGGCTCAGGAGATGCAATGAAGCTTGTCAATAATCTCATGCTGGGCTGTAATATGGCTGCGGCAGCAGAAGCAATTGTGCTTGGTCAAAGATGTGGAATTGATTTAGAAACCATAAAAAAGGTTATTACCATAAGCTCCGGAAACAGCTATGCATTTCAGGCAAAGATAGATAAATTTATTATACCTGAAAAATATGACGGAGGCTTTGCAGTATCCCTTCAGCATAAGGATTTGGGACTGGCATTGGAGGCAGCAGAAAATGTAAAAATGTCCTTAAGAATGGGAGAAGCTGCAACAGGAGTGTTTGAGACGGCGATGTCTGAAGGATACTCCGGCAGGGATATTTCGTCAGTCACAGAAATGTGGCAAAATCATTTTAACGCTAATTAACTAAATAATTTTCCTTCTCTTTAGAATCCGTAATCAATATACTTGGTTACGGATTCTTTTTCTGTTACGAAATTTTCCTCATTGAAAAAAATATGTCAATAGCAGATAATTATTATATATACTGTTCAACAAGTATTCATATTATTAAAGAAAGGAAGCGCAAAAATGAAGAAAATATCAATGTTAATTAACGCTGCCGACCAAATATCGCATATAAACCCTGAAATTTACGGGCATTTTTCTGAGCATCTTGGCAGATGTATATACAATGGAATCTATGTGGGAGAGGACTCCTCCATACCGAATACAGATGGTATCAGAAATGATATTATAGAAGCATTTCGCAATATCAAGCTGCCTGTTCTTCGTTGGCCGGGGGGCTGCTTTGCGGATGAATATCATTGGAAGGACGGTATCGGCGAAAAAACACAGCGCAAGAAGATGGTAAATACTAACTGGGGCGGAGTTACCGAAGATAATTCCTTTGGAACCCACGAGTTCTTCCGCCTTTGTGAGATGGTGGGATGTGAACCCTATCTTGCCGGAAATTTGGGTAGTGGTACGATAGAGGAGCTTTCCGACTGGGTGGAATACATCACTCTGGAGGGTGGTTCTCCTATGTCTGAGCTGAGAAAGAAAAACGGAAAAAATGAGCCGTGGAAGCTGAAATACCTGGGCATAGGAAATGAAAACTGGGGCTGTGGAGGAAGCATGCGCCCGGAATACTATGCAGATGAATACCGTCGTTATCAAAGCTTCTGCAAGAATTATTCGGGGAATGAGCTCTTTAAAATTGCCTGTGGTCCTAATGCTGATGACTATAATTGGACAGAGGTCATCATGAAAAACCTGAACCAATATCATACAAAGGGCATTTCTCTCCACTACTATACAATTCCCACAGGAGAATGGGAACATAAGGGCAGTGCATTGGAATTTGACAGCGCTCTGTATTACAGCACTATTTCAAAAACACTATTCATGGATCAAATTATCACACGTCACACAAATATAATGAACAGATATGATCCTGACAATAACATCGGTCTTATCGTGGATGAGTGGGGCTGCTGGTACGATGTGGAGAAGGGTACCAATCCGGGCTTCCTATATCAGCAAAACACCATGCGTGATGCCATTGTAGCAGCCTGCAATCTGAATATATTCAACAGGCACAGCAGACGTGTGATTATGGCAAACCTTGCCCAGGCTGTAAATGTGCTTCAGGCACTCGTTCTCACAGAGGGAGAAAAGATGGTGAAAACACCTACATATCATGTTTTCGACCTGTTTAAGGAGCATCAGGACGGCGAGGCTGTATATTGCTTCAGCACCAATGAAGAAGTGGGAGAAGGGTATAAAGTACCGCTTCTTTCAAGCTCAGCTTCCTTCAAAAACGGTGTGATGACCATTACCTTAGCCAACTGTTCTCTTGAAGACAGTGCAGAAATATCCTGTGATATAAGAGGATTTGAAGGTTCAAGGGCATCTGCACGTATTCTCACAGGCGAGGTTCACACCTGTAATGACTTCGACGAACCCGACAGACTTAACCCTGCCGAGCATTCTGTAAAGCTTGAAAATGGTATCCTTATCACAGAGCTGCCGCCATGCTCTATAGTAAGCGTGACTGTAAAATGAGCAGAACATTTTGTAAGAGGTGTTTTTTCGCCGAGATAGACAGGGATGGTATATACAAAGAGATATCCAGAATTATATCCGACATGCCCGAGGAAAAGCGAACTGAAGAGGCGGAGTATCAGCGCCGACTGGATATCTGTGAAAAATGTGACTCCCTGGGAGAGGGAACCTGTGGCAAATGCGGTTGCTTTGTGGAGCTTAGAGCCGCAAAGAAGGATATGCACTGCCCCTCTGAGAAGCATTTTTGGTAGGCTTTTGATTTCAGGGTTAGATGGATAGAGCTCTAAAAATAACCGCTAGGGCGGTTATTTTTTTGCTTAAAAAGCTTGACAATATACCCCTAGGGGGTATAATGATAAGCAAATATATTTCAATGAATAATTGGAGGAAGTCATGAGCAATATTAATTCTGATGAAAAAAATTGCTGTTGCTGTGGAAAAACAAAGTCGCGTCAGGAGACGGAATATAGGGATTTGATGAATCGGTTAAGCCGTATAGAGGGTCAGGTCAGAGGCGTAAAGAATATGCTTGATAGGGATGCCTATTGTGTAGATATTCTGACTCAGGTATCCGCTATAAATGCGGCACTTAACAGCTTTAGCAAGGTATTGCTTGCCAATCATATCAAGAGCTGTGTGGTAGATGACATAAGAGCCGGCAGGGATGAGGTTGTGGACGAATTGGTAGCTACACTTCAGAAGCTTATGAAATAATTCAATTAATATTTAAGAAGCTTGGAATAATACGTATCCATTTCATGTTTTATTGTATTATAATTGGAAACTTGGAGGACAGAAAAATGCAACATTATAGCGTTACTGGAATGAGCTGTGCTGCCTGTAGCACAAGAGTTGAAAAAGCCGTTGGTAAGGTGCCGGGTGTTGTCTCGGTCTCTGTAAGCCTGCTTACTAATTCTATGGTAGTTGAAGGGAACGTAGCACCCAATGCTGTCCTAGCTGCTGTGTCAGAAGCAGGATATGGTGCGACCTATAAGACGACAGGTGACAAAGCTGAAAAAAACAATGACAACATAATAGAAGATATGGAGGAGCAATTAAAGGATAAGGAGACTCCTAAGCTTAAAGTGCGATTTATATTATCACTAATTATACTTCTTCCGCTTATGTATGTTTCCATGGGGCATATGATGTGGAATTGGCCGCTTCCTGATAAGGTTGCAGATAACCATGTCGCTATGGGATTATATCAGTTGCTTCTAACGGCTGCCATCATGATTATTAATCAGCGATTTTTTGTAAGTGGATTTACAAGTCTGATACATCGGAATCCTAATATGGATACCCTTGTGGCACTTGGCTCTACGGCCTCCTTTGGTTATAGCGTATACGCATTGTTTGCCATGACGGATGCGGTAATACATGGCACGGATGCAGATGTCATGAAATATATGAATGAATTTTATTTTGAGTCTGCGGCAATGATTCTTACACTTATTACGCTGGGAAAATTGTTGGAAGCATATTCCAAGGGGAAGACTACAGATGCATTAAAGGGACTTATGAGGCTTGCACCTAAGACTGCAACAAAGGTTGTGGACGGAGAAGAACGGCAGGTGCCAATTGAACAGGTTAGCATAGGTGATATATTTGTGGTCAAACCTGGGGAAAGTGTTCCGGTAGACGGAGTGGTTGTAGAAGGAGTCAGTGCCATAGATGAGTCAGCCCTTACAGGGGAGAGCATTCCCGTGGACAAGACTGTGGGGGATAGCGTTTCTGCTGCAACCATAAATCAATCAGGTTTTATCAGATGTGAAGCCACCAGAGTTGGTTCGGATACAACACTGTCGCAGGTAATACAGATGGTTAGCGAGGCAGCCTCCACCAAGGCACCTATTGCCAAGGTGGCGGACAAGGTATCCGGAGTATTTGTGCCAACAGTCATAGTTATTGCAATTATAACCTTGCTGGTTTGGCTGTTGACAGGGCAGGGAACAGGCTTTGCCCTCGCCAGGGCGATTTCTGTATTGGTAATCAGCTGCCCTTGTGCTTTAGGCCTTGCAACGCCGGTTGCCATCATGGTAGGAAACGGAATGGGCGCAAGGAAGGGTATCTTATTTAAAAATGCGGTAGCTCTTGAACAGGCAGCCAAGATAAATGTTGTGGCACTTGATAAGACAGGAACGATTACTGTCGGGAAACCACAGGTGACGGATGTCATTGTTGGGGAGGGCGTATCGGAAAATGATTTGATAAATTATGCTTACTCCCTAGAAAAGTTAAGTGAGCATCCTTTGGCGGGAGCTGTAGTAGAGTATTATCAGGGGAAGATTTCCAATCCTGAGAAATGCACATACAAGGTTGAGAATTTTATGGCACTTCCGGGAAATGGTCTGTGTGGATTGATAGGTGACAGGAAAATTTATGGTGGAAATGAAAAATTTATCAGAGAACATATTTCTATATCGGGAGACATAAAGGGTAAGGCCGAGGAGCTTGCCAATCAGGGAAAGACGCCATTGTATTTTGCTATGGAGGATAAAGATAACAGTAAACTGCTTGGTATTATAGCAGTGGCAGATGTGATACGCGATGATAGCATAGAGGCGGTAGAACAGCTGAAGGCAATGGGTATTCATGTAGTTATGCTGACAGGTGATAACGAGAAAACAGCCAATGCAATCGGCAGTTTGGTTGGCGTTGATGAGGTGATAGCAGGGGTACTTCCGGAGGGGAAGGAGGCTGTAATTAGGAAGCTGAAAGGAACACACAATAGGGTTGCCATGGTTGGTGACGGAATCAATGATGCCCCGGCCTTGACCAGAGCAGACATTGGTATAGCTATAGGGGCCGGAACGGATATTGCAATCGATGCTGCTGATGTGGTTCTTATGAAGGATACAGTTCTTGATGTTGCGGCAGCCATAAGACTAAGCAGAAGTACATTAAGGAATATACACCAGAATTTATTTTGGGCATTTATCTACAATGTAATCGGTATACCCCTTGCCGCAGGTGTATGGTATCCTTTATTAGGATGGAAGCTAAATCCGATGTTTGGAGCAGCGGCAATGAGCTTATCCAGCTTTTGTGTAGTAACCAATGCCCTCAGATTAAACCTGAAGAACATAGGTAATTCAGCGAGAGATAAGATGCTACCAAAAAATAAGAGGTATGAAAATAAAGATAATAAAGGAGATAGTGTAATGGAAAAAACAGTAGTAATTGAAGGAATGATGTGTGGACATTGTGAGGCAAGGGTTAAGAAAACACTTGAGAACCTTCCTCAGGTTGACGAGGCAGTTGTAAGCCATGAGAAGGGTACGGCAGTGATTAAGCTTAATGCCGATATTGATGAGGCGACAGTTAAGGCAGCTATTGAGGAGCAGGATTATACCTTTGTTGAGATGAGATAATAAAAAAGATATTTTCTAACATCAGACATCGAATATCAGATATTGTGTATCAGACATCTTACATCAGATGTCTGATATCAAAGCAGTAGTTTTACGAAGGTGAATATAAAAAATCACACAGATAAAAGCTGACAATA
>JBJENB010000162.1:0-1545 GCA_051879975.1 Wujia sp. | reverse complement strand
CCGGATATTTATTACCTTGTAACTAAAATTTTCACTAACAGATTATCCAATAAACAAATCCAAGCAACTACCTTAAAGAATATTTTCTTTTTTTGTGTTGAAAAAAATTGCCATGCTATGTGCATCCGACTTCTACACCCGGATACACCTAACATGGCTTATCACCTAATGCAACTCAAATTTCGGCGGAACATCTATCTCCTCGCCAACATATTTTCCATCCTTTTTCCTCTGCCTGACGCATTCAGATAGAAGGTATTCTATCTGACCATTGACGGATCTGAAATCATCCTCTGCCCATGCGGCTATATCAGCATACAATTTTTCAGATAGCCTCAGAGGAATCTGCTTTTTCTCTGCCATTAATACAGACTTCCTGAATTAACTACAGGTTGTGCATCGTGGTTGCCGCATAAAACCACAAGGAGGTTAGAAACCATAGCTGCTTTTCTTTCCTCATCCAATTCCACCAGTTGCTTCTCATTTAATCTGTCAAGGGCCATTTCTACCATGCCAACTGCTCCATCAACAATCATCTTACGGGCATCAATTATTGCAGATGCCTGCTGACGCTGAAGCATTACAGATGCTATCTCAGGTGCGTATGCAAGATAGGTTATTCTGGCTTCAATTATCTCAAGTCCTGCGTCGCTAACCTTATTCTGAATCTCCTGCTTAATTCTCTCTGCTACAACCTCAGCTGAACCACGAAGGCTTCCCTCATCTGCATGTCCGTCACCGGTCGTATCCACATCTGATGCAACATCATAAGGATATATTCTTACAATGTTTCTAAGAGCCGAATCACACTGTAAAGAAAGATATTCCTTAAAATTATCTACATTAAAGACTGCCTTTGCCGTATCAGTAACCTTCCAAATAACTGCGATTCCGATTTCTACCGGATTACCCAAGCAATCATTTATCTTCTGTCTTCCATTGTTAAGTGTCATTGCCTTAAGAGAAATCTTCTTGCCTGTTATTCCAAGCTCATTTGCTGCTCCTGCCAGATTTAGCTGTGAATTGTTCTGTACCTCGCCACTCTGTGCCAGCTTAGTTGCAGCGGCAGGATTAACTGCTGTACAGAACGGATTTACAAAATAAAAGCCCGGCTCTCTGATTGTGCCCTTATAAACGCCAAACAATGTGAGAACAAGTGCTTCCTGTGGCTTTAAAACCTTAAGTCCTGAAAATGGAATCCAACCAACCACATCAATTATGATTCCAATAACAAGAGGTAATGCTCCGATGTTCTGTTTATCCTCAAGCATCAGTCCACCCATAACAATAAGTCCGATACCGGCAAGCAATGCCAATATTGTAAGTAGCATAACCGCCATACCATTCTTCTTCACCGTGTAAATTTTCTCTTCCATATAAAACACCTCCACTTAAACAAGCAATTATGTACAATCAGCTTGCATTTCTATTTGATATCATTATGATATCATTTAGATTGTGAGGTGTCAAGGGGTAATCGTAATGTGAACCCGTAATGTGAAATTTTAAATTCCGTTTTTCCACCCCACGAAACATAAAATATGG
>JBJENB010000161.1:0-1549 GCA_051879975.1 Wujia sp. | reverse complement strand
ACAAAGCCTCAAGGACTAATAACAAATAATCCTTGAGGCTTTGCAAAATCTTTATTAACCTATACAATCTATGATAAAGCTTATACCACCACTAGTCAACTCTTCTCCTTAAGAAGAACATTCTTTCCAATGCAACAAGAGAAATTATTATTACCAATAGAATGTACTTAATTGGGGACCTGTCTCCTGTATTAGGAGCTTCATCCGGCTTAGTTGTAGTAATTTGAATTGGAGAATCCTGCATAGTCATGCTAGTCTTATCCACCTTAGTGAATACATTGCTGCTATTTCTGATATAGAAATTATTTTCCTTATCAAACTTAAATACTATGCTTTCTGCCACTTCATATCCATCAGGAGCTGTAACCTCTGTTAAGGTGTACTCCTCGTCATAATTGAAGGACAATACCGGTATTCTATAGCTTTCCTCATTTGATGTCCATTGAGCGATGACATTTCCGTTTTTATCTGTAATTGTAAGCTTTGCTCCCGGAAGCTCCTTGCCGTTGGTTATATCAACCTTAGTGATATAGAGATACTTGTAATCATCCTCCATTACCACAGTATTGTCATCAACCGCCTTGAATTCTTCCTTTATCTTGACATATACCTTGCCGTCTCTGTCAACCTTAAAGATAATGTTCTCAGCCAGCTCATATCCATAAGGGGCTGTAATCTCAGTAAGGGTGTATTCCTTATCGTATTCAAGCTCCTTAACCGGAATTTCATACCTATCATTTGTAGAAGTCCATTCGTATTTCTTGTTTCCTTCACTATCAGTGATAACAAGCTTAGCACCAGGCAGCTCCTCGCTGTTAGCCATCTCCACCTTGCTGATGCCTATATATTGCTTCTTATCTGCCATCACAAGCTTCTTATCATTCTGCTGTACATAACCGTTTTCGCCCTTAATGAACAGGTTGCGTTCTGAATCAAGCATAAAGCTGATTCCCTGCGAATTGACTTCATATCCATAAGGTGCCTTGACCTCATTTAATGTATACTCCTCATTTGCTCTAAAGCTGTCAAGGCTGATAACATATGCCTGTGAATCTGTTGTAAAATCAGAAACTATTTCATTTCCATTCGAATCTGTAATATTGAAGGTTGCATCTGCCATTGGTGTAAGAGATAAATCCTCATCATCAACCTTTATTATTTCAATACACAAATCTCTATGACGATT
Source organism: Wujia sp. (assembly GCA_051879975.1). Classification (GTDB taxonomy): domain Bacteria; phylum Bacillota; class Clostridia; order Lachnospirales; family Lachnospiraceae; genus Coprococcus_C. The sequence goes on along the minus strand of JBJENB010000161.1, from coordinate 363 downwards.
ATATGCTGTCATCCTCTTTGTTGCATCTGCCTCAGAAGTATAAACCACGTCAGAGGCTTCACCTGTATAACCATCAATGGTTATCTCACCATTTTCATTTACAGTTATGGTTATATCAGACAACGCCGCATAGTCTGCCGGCTTCTCCGTTTCACTTACGATGTATGTTCCCGGATATATATTTTTGATATAGAATATCTTAGCAACTTCATCATATTCTAAGGTTCTTCCCGCCGTCTCACCCACTTTAGTAATGGTAAATTCTGTGGCAGTTCTCAGACTATTGTATAAAGCTTCTTCTGTTACAAATCCATTCAGGGAAATGTACTGCTTGTCTATCTCAAATCTATTATCCAGAATTTG
>JBJENB010000160.1:0-1560 GCA_051879975.1 Wujia sp. | reverse complement strand
AAAACCAAATACCTGATTAATAAGGAGGTAATTATTATGAGAAATAAGAGTATTAAAAAGACAATAAGTAAATTTTTGGCGGCTGTTATGGCAGTCGGTGTTATGTCAGCCAGCGGTGTTGGACAATTGACATCAAAGGCTGCCCCTACAGCCAATCAGGTGGTAAGCACAGCTGCATCTCAGGTGGGCTATCATGAGAAAGCTTCTTACGATTATCTGGATGATTTTACTGCAAATAGTGGATCAGCAAACTATAACAAATATGCAAGAGATATAGGCATTGCAAATGGACAGCCATGGTGTGCAACCTTTGTATGGTGGTGTATGCAGGTTTCCGGTGTTCCGTCAGATTCCTATCCTCAAACTGCATGGGTTCCGTCAATAAAGAGTTGGTTTAGTCAGAGAGGTGCATTTAGAGCGAGAGGGACATACGTACCTAAGGGTGGAGATTATATTATATTTGGAGATTCATCCCATGTTGGAATTGTTGAGTATGTAGCCGATGGTCAGGTTCATACTATTGAAGGAAATACTAGTGATAGTGTAGCAAGAAGAACATATTGGTTGGATAGTACATATATTTTGGGATACGGAATAATGAATTATGCCGTTGATAATGTGGGACCTTCCATATCGGATATAGCAGTCTATGATATTTCAGAAGATGGATATACAGTTTCATGTAAGGTTGATGATGATTATGGCATATACTGTGTAGCTTTTCCTACATGGACAGTTGAAAACGGACAGGATGACATAGATCCTAACTGGTATATGCTTTCGGGAAACAGCATGGGTCAGCTCAATGGAAATATAGCAACCTTTAGGGTGAATGTATCAGAACATGGCAATGAGATGGGCATTTATGCAACTCATATATATGCTCATGACAATAATGGAAATGTAACAGCATACACAGAAATCTTGGTAGATATTCAACCGCCGGTAGCTGAGGAGCCTGATACTACAGAGGAAACTACAGATGAAATAGGAAATATCGATGCAGCTGAACCGGAAAATGATGAGACTACTGGAGAAGAATCAACTGAAGAAGAGACTACTGGAGAAGAATCAACTGAAGAAGTAACAACAGAAGAAGAAATAATTGAAGATAAAACTACTGAAGTTGAATCAACAGAGGAAATAATAGCAAATGATGAAAATGAAATATTAAGTAATAATGATATTTCAGTAAATATTGACAACTCCACTACGAATATCGAGCAAAACGTAACCAATGTAAATAATACTAACACATACATTGAGAATAACTATATTGAAAATAACGCATATTATCAGGATTTGATTAGCAATTATGAACCTGGAGTATATGAAGATGCAATTGTAATGGATAATGAGGAGGTTCAGGAACATATCAATAATGAGTTTGTTAATCAAATAATTGATACCTGTTTACAGGCAATTGATATACAGTTGTCAAATTATATTCCGGAGGATTTTGTTGTAGAGGAAATGGATGAAATTGAGTCAACAGTTAAGGAGTGTGATATAAAGGAAGATTCAACGGATGGTAGTGATGATGACTATATTGAGCAAAGC
>JBJENB010000159.1:0-5816 GCA_051879975.1 Wujia sp. | reverse complement strand
TCTATTTTCTCACCGGTATTATATACTATAGGAACACTCTCTTTAATAATTCCCGCCTTTTCTGCTGCTATCTGTTCAATCGTGTCTCCAAGATATGCCGTATGATCCAAGCCTATAGATGTTATGGCAGTAATAACCGGAGTAATCAGATTGGTGGCGTCAAGTCTTCCGCCCAGACCGGTTTCATATATCACATAATCCACACTCTTGTTTTCATAATAAACCGCCGCAATAGCAAAAAGCATCTCAAAATAAGAGAGATACCCGCCTCCACAGTCAACAACCTGCTCCACAGCCTTCATTACCCGCTCAAAGCAGCATACAAACGCTTCATCCGTAATATCCTTTGTAGCTATACTCTTGCCATCATTACAAAGAGATGATATGGATATTCTTTCGTTTAGCTTAATAAGATGTGGGGAAATAAATGTACCCACAGAATATCCCATATTGCACAGTATACACATGGTCATTCGCACTGTTGAACCCTTACCGTTGGTTCCTGCTATATGAATGGCCGGGTGTCGCAGCTCCGGATTGCCAAGCTGTGCCATAACCATTGCGAGATTTTCATTTCCTGATTTGTTTCTTTTCGTCCCACCATCCACAAACCGGGGTGTATCCTCTATAAATTTTACCGCTTCATCGTACCTCATTTTATCTGTTGTCAACCTTCTCTGGATATAAATCATGGTTTACAAGTCGGTTATATGCCACCTGCTCCCACTTGGTTCCCGGTTTTCCATAATTACAATATGGGTCAATAGATATTCCTCCTCGTGGAGTAAACTTACCCCATACCTCTATATACTTTGGATCCATAAGCTTTATCAAATCCTTCATAATAATATTCACACAATCCTCATGAAAATCGCCATGATTTCTAAAGCTGAAAAGATACAGCTTCAAGGATTTACTCTCAACCATAAGCTCTGCCGGTACATAGGAAATGTATATTGTTGCAAAGTCCGGCTGTCCCGTAATAGGACAAAGGCTTGTAAATTCAGGACAGTTAAACTTTACAAAATAATCATTTTCCTGATGCTTATTCACAAAGGTTTCCAATATATCCGCCGAGTAATCCGTAGGATAGTTGACCTTCTGATTGCCAAGCAATGATATTCCTTCTGTTTCCTTATCTGTTCTAGACATGATATATCCTCCTATCTTTCAATATCATTAAATCTAATAATGTTTTCCAGTCATCCCAAAAGAAGCCTTTCATATTTATTATACAAGGCATTGTCAGATTTTTAAGCTACAATGATTTCCTTACCAAGTAAAAATGAATATATTATCTTTTCCTTAACTTTTTTCCCGGTAAGTCTTTCAAGGGTTTTCCCATAGTAATCAAGCTGGGCTCTGTATCGCTCAACAAGCTGCTCCTCCGTAGCTCTGTCTGTCTTGTAATCTACTAATACAATCTCGTCGCCCTCATAAAAGAAGGCATCCATTATTCCCTGAACAATTACCAAGTCATCCGAGCTCTGTCCCTTATCCTTAACGACCTCTCCTTTGTCTGCCATACCGTTTTTTTCTGCTTCATCTGCAAATATCTCACTTACCGGAATTCCTATTGAGAATTGCTGTTCCTTATACAGATTACCGCATTTGTCTGCAGCTGCCATCCTTCTTCCAAGGTTAGAGCCAAGCATAAGATTAATCCTCTTAATATTTATTGCCGATGCCTCTACGGAGTCATAAATGTGCTCACCACAAAGCTTATCCAGAAATGCTTTTATATAGCCATAGCCATCGGAAGCTTCACTGTACTCCACAAAATCAATAAGCTCCATAAATTTGTGTACCAGTGTTCCTCTCTCCGAGCCGGAAATCTGCCTGGTATCCAAAGCATCCTTTGCTTCCGCCGGCACCTGTACTACCTCGTTTAAATTCAGCTCCATTTCATTCACATCATACTCTTCACCGTCAAAAGCCTTCATCCTTTTTATTTCTGATATTGACAGCTTATTTCTAAGCTTTGTAAAGCTTTCAAAAGGATAAATGTAATCAAAGCTTTCCCTGTACAAGTCATAATAGGTGCAATTGCTATCGTTAAGGGCAAGACATTCTATGTCCTGAAGCTTCATTCCGCTTTCCAGTTTAACACAGACAGCCTCTCCCAACACATCATTTCCGGAATACCGCTTCAGCTCAATTTCACCGGCACACATCTCATCCTTCAGCTTATCATATCTTACCATAGCTGCAAGAATAAGTTCAATATAGGTCTTTGTTCCGGCCCTCACGCCAAATGGCAGCAAATATCCATCATGCTTTCCCAGACGATTTAGCTTCTCCAGCCTGTCATCTGCATTTCCCAAGCAACCGGTCAGTATAAGCTTTTCCTTGGCTCTGGTCAAGGCAACATATAAAATCCTAAGCTCCTCCCCCATGCTTTCATGGTCAAGAAACATTTTAAATGCACCTTTTATCACCGAGGGACTTGAATATCTCCCATCATTGTGAAGTAAATCCGTTGCCACATAATAATCATTGTGCAACAGAACATCCCCACCGGAATCCATCATATTGATTTGTTTTCCGAGAGCACTAACAAATACAATAGGATATTCCAGACCCTTACTGGCATGCATAGTCATAATTCTAACCACATTTTCTTCTGATGAAGCTATACTTGCCTCTCCAAAGTCCTTATTGTTGGTCTTCAGGTTATCAATGTATCGCAAAAAATTAAACAAACCCTTATAATAACCATTCTCAAATTCCCTTGCCTTGTTCAGAAGCATATCTATATTCGCTTTTCTCCTATGCCCCATAGGCATTGCCTCAGCATAGGCATAAAAGCCTGTTTTATTGAGTGCTATATTAATTAGCTCCTCGATAGACAATTTGTTTTTAAGCTCCTTCAGCTCCTGAATGATACTTATGATTTTCTCAAGCTTTGTGCTGATCTCATCATTATGGTCCAGTATGTAGCACTGACATCTATCGTACAAATACTTTGACTTTAGCTTATCTGTCAGACTATAACTGCATATCAGAGCAAGCTCATTTTCGGTAATATCCGCCATTGGTGACAAGAGTACTGCCGACATAGGTATATCCTGTCTGCTGTTGTCCACTACAGCAAGCAATGACATAATGAGCATAATCTCTGTAGCTTCAAAATAACCCTTATCCTCCTCCAGATAAACAGGTATATTATAGGAGCTAAGTATCTCTTGAAGAGTTTCACCTACACTCTTGACACTTCTGACCAGAATAACGATATCGCTATACCTTGCCGGTCTATAGCTGTCTTCCTCCTCGTCAAAGACATACATGCCCCGTTCTGCATCCACAAGCTCCCTTATTCTTCCTGCTATTGCGTGAGCCTCAAGCTCCGGCTTTGTCTCATTCCCCAATTTCGGCTTTTCTTTTTCATTTTTCTCTTTGTCCTGTATGTCCTTGTCTTGCGTATCAAGACTCTGATTCATTATTTCCGACTCATCATCTGTCTCGTCATTGGCATCTATCAATATAATCTCCGTAGCTTTACTGATTCTTTCCCCTATATCACCCTCAGGCTCCGGAAAGTCCTTTGTAGGAACGAGTGCTACCCTGTCCGTATATTCGATACCGCCAACATCTCTTCCCATCAGCTGATAGAAGAAAAAATTCACAGGATTAAGTACCTCTGCTCTGGATCTGAAATTATTCCTCAGCTCAATCTTGATTTCATTGCCCGTTTCTGAAAAGGAGTCATATTTACCAAGAAAAAGCTCCGGCCTCGCCATACGAAATCTATAAATACTCTGTTTGACATCGCCGACCATAAACATATTATAGTTACCTTCCGGAATACCTGATATGGAGCAAAGAATCTCCTCCTGAAGATAATTACTGTCCTGATATTCATCAATATATATCTCTTTATATTGTTTAGAGGTTGCTAAACCAAGCTCAGTGGGAATTACATTTCCCCGGTCATCATATCCAGCACACAAAAGTCTGTAGGCCATATGCTCGATATCTGAAAAGGAATAAAGAGCCCTCTTATCCTTCAGCCTTTCCAATCTATCCATGAACTCATCTGTGAGCTTAAGCATCGGAATCATATAGCCGGCTATAAAATGCATCTGCTCTATAAGCTCCTCTTCTCCCACCCCTAGAATCTTCAGTTTTTTAAATCGGTTTTTATACTCGTTCCTAAGTTTTGTCACCTGTGCTTTTATTTCCTCATCACAGGTATCCTTCTTAATGGAGGCGGCCCGTGCCCAGGTCACCAAAGACATTGCCTGGCTAAGCTCCCTATAGCTGTTTGCTGACGAAACATCAGCCAGGGTTTCAATATCCTTTAATATAGAATCTGCCAGGACATCTGTTCCTGCCCCCGGCGTATAGCAAAGCTCCACTGCTTCCTGTGCCACATCAGCAAGCTCTCCCAGCTTACATCTTAGAAGCTCCATAAAGGGTGTAACCCATACTATATCCTCCGCCTGTTCCACATTGTTACATGCCAGACCTGCAATTGCGTTCTGAAGCCATACCTTAGGTCTCGGATAACTCATTGCCTTCTCATAAATGCTTGTAATGATTTGTCTTAAGGAATCATCCTTCGCATCTCTGCAAAAAAGCTCCAGCAACAGTTCAAAGGTCTTGTACTCCTCCGAAGCTTCCGGCATACCATAAAGCTCCTCAAACAGTTCATCCATTGCCTCTGTCTTAATCAGTTCATGCATGCCGTTGTCAGCTATACCAAATCCGGAATCTATTCCCAGCATGGCAAAATTCTGCTTTACAATATTAAGACAAAAGCTGTCTATGGTTGATATACTTGCCCTATTAATCAGCACCAGCTGCTTCATAAGGTGCTCATTTTCCGGTTGTTCATTCAGAATTGCTTCTATCTTGCCTGCAAGCTTATCCTTCATCTGTGAAGCTGCTGCCTTCGTGAAGGTAACCACCAAAAATTCATCTATATTGCAGGGCTTGAAAGGGTCCGTCAGCTTGCTCATGATCCTTTCAACCAACACGGCTGTTTTACCGGAGCCGGCAGCTGCCGATACCAATATACTGGAGTCACGGCTATCAATGATTGTCTGCTGTTCCTTAGTCCACGGCATAGTCCGCACCTCCCAACTCTTCCTTTATCTGCTGAAAAGCCCTTTCAGTATCCTTTGCATTCTTCTTAAAGGTAGGATAATGATAGCTGTTACCACCATATTTCTTATCAAATCTGCACACAGCCTTATATGGACATGAGCTACATTGCGGATTCTGACCTTCATATATTGGATTGATGCTTATGTCCCCATCCAATATATTTCCTGCCATATTCTTTGCCTTCTTAACTGCAAACTCAACCGCAGTCTGAAATTTGTCCTGATTCTTGGAATCTATACCCCTTAGCTTCAGAACAGAGCTTCTGGTCTTTTCAATCTTAGAAATATCCTCCACATCAACCAGGGGATCACTCATTTGATAATAGTACATTCCATCAGGGATTACCTCATCCACCCTGGAATTAAATCTCTTATCCTTCTTCACCAGCTCATCCATTATACTCATATATATGGCAAGCTGAAGCTGTGTTCCCTCATAAAGCTTACCTACCTCAAAATCATGACTACCTGTTTTATAGTCTATAATTCTCAGATATAGTCTGTTATCTATACATTTGACATCTCCTCTGTCCACAATACCCCTTATGGTAATATCTGTGTCATGCTCTTTAAGATGTATTTTCTCACTAAATCTGTACTCAAAATACTCAGGAGAAAAGCCATCCCTCTCCGTCACCCGGCTCATTATCTCTGCTGTCCTTCTTCCCAGTCTACCAAGCATGCTTCGAACATATCTGTATTTACCCT
>JBJENB010000158.1:0-5831 GCA_051879975.1 Wujia sp. | reverse complement strand
CAAGGATTTCAAAGCCATTGCTTATAAGAGCCTCCTTAACAGCCTGCTCCTTCATATCAATGATTCCTGAGGTAATAAAATAACCACCATCCTTAAGAAAAGGTCTTATAACGCCCGACAGGGGAATAATTACATCCGCCAGAATATTTGCAACAACAATATCATATTTTTGTCCATTGTTAATTGCTAATGCCTGTTCCTCAACAGACTTATCGCCGGATAACAGATTGCCACATGTAAATACAAGCTTATCTGTGCCAATGTTATTAACATCAGCATTCTCTATGCTGGCTCGCACGGCAACCTCATCAATATCCATACCATGCACAAATTTTGCCCCAAGCATGGAGCTTATGATAGACAGAATACCGCTTCCTGACCCCACATCAAAAACTGTATCACCCTTCTTCAGGTATTTTTTTAACTGACCTATGCATAGCTTTGTGGTTTCGTGTGAGCCTGTTCCAAATGCGATACCGGGATCGATTTCAACCACCATATCGCCCTCTTTTACTTCCTCAAGGTTCTCCCAGGTAGGCTTTATCACAATATTGTCATACAGTCTGAAGGGCTTGAAAAACTGCTTCCAGTTATTGATCCAATCCTTATCCTCCGTACTGCTAAGGGTAATGTTCATGGTTCCTACAGGTATAAACTCCTTAAGGCGGATAAGCTCTGCAGCTATATCCGCCCTTAAAGTATCGATGTCGAAGGTGTTGTCGATAAAGCATGAAACCTTAGCAGTTCCATCATCCTCACCCTCAATAAGTGGGATATCAACAAACATTGCTGCCTTCTCATCCTCTGTAAGTGGAACATTATCCTCTATCATGATTCCCTCAACCCCAAGCTCGTCAAGGAAAGCACTGATTAAATCAACTGCTTCCACAGTCGTATCGATAGTTAACTTTGTCCACATCATAATATTTTATTCCTTATAGTTTTTTAAAGCCTTTTTTCTTCTTGTGATCGCCAAACAACGAACCACCTGATGAAGCCGAGTCAGTTGATGATCTGGCATTCACTGTAGTAGTTTTTGCATACTGATTAAGTATTGACTTCTGTTCCTCAGTAAGCTTATCAGGAACCTGAACAACCAGTGTTACATAGTGGTCACCCCTGACATTCTTATTTCTAAGAGTCGGAACGCCCTTACCCTTAAGCTTAACCTTGGTATCAGTCTGAGTACCCGGTTTAATCTCCAGCTCGTAAGGTCCGTCAATAGTGTTGATTGTTATCTTGCCACCCAATGCAGCCTGAGTAAAGCTAATTGGCTCTGAAGAATACAAATCATACTCCTGACGCTGGAAGGTAGGATGTCTGTCAACTAATACGGTAACAAGAAGGTCACCACGACCACCGCCGTTAATACCCGGCTCACCCTTTTCTCTGATACGGATACTCTGTCCGTTGTCAATACCTGCCGGTACAGCCACCTGAATCTTCTTCTTACTCTTTACAAAGCCGGAACCGGCACAGTTGCTACACTTGTATTTAATAATCTTACCGGAACCACCACAGTCAGGACATACCTGAACGGTTCTCGCCATGCCAAATAATGACTGCTGTGTAAATACAACCTGACCTTTACCTGCACACTTAGAACAGGTTTCCGGCTTATGTCCCGGCTGTGCACCGGTACCATTACACACATCACACTCATCCTTAAGAGGAAGCTCAAGCTCCTCCTGGGTACCAAATACAGCCTCCTCAAAGGAAACTCTTACCGTTGTCTTGATGTTAGCACCCTTTACAGGACCATTTGACTGACGGGACCTGCTTCCACCGCCAAACATATCCCCGAAGATATCGCCAAAAATATCTCCCATATCACTGAAGTCAAATCCTCCAAAGCCACCCGGTCCGCCATTCTGATCGAAGGCAGCATGACCATACTGGTCATACTTTGCCTTCTTCTCAGGATCACTCAAAACCGCATAGGCTTCGGCTGCTTCTTTAAACTTTTCCTCTGCTTCTGCATTGCCAGGATTCGTATCGGGATGATACTTCTTTGCAACCTGACGATATGCTTTCTTTATCTCAGCATCTGAGGCACCTTTGGTAATGCCCAGCACTTCATAATAATCTCTCTTTTCAGCCATCTGAATTCACCCTTATAAAATGTTATCAATCTGTTTCGATTACAAATTAAATCTCCTTGTAATCAGCATCTACTACATCTGAATCAGAGTAATCAGGTGTACCTGTACCGGTACCGGCATTTGCACCAGGACCATTCTGCTCATAAAGCTTTGAGAAGAGTGCCTGTGCACTTTCCATAAGTGCTTCCTTACCAGCTTTAATCTTCTCAACATCATAATCTGTCATTGCATCAGGGTCTGTACCCTCAATGATTGACTTAAGTGCTTTGAGATCCTCCTCAACCTTGCTCTTGTCATCAGCTGAAAGCTTATCTCCAACATCACTTAATGCTCTCTCTGTCTGGAATACCATTGCATCAGCGTCATTTCTTGCCTCAATAGCTTCCTTACGCTTCTTATCAGCTGCCTCATACTCTGCTGCTTCCTTAACTGCTCTCTCGATATCCTCATCTGAAAGTGAAGTTCCTGACGTAATTGTAATGTGCTGCTCTCTACCTGTTCCAAGATCCTTAGCTGAAACATTTACAATACCATTCGCATCGATATCGAAGGTAACCTCAATCTGAGGAACACCACGTCTTGCAGGAGCGATACCATCAAGTCTGAATCTTCCAAGACTCTTATTATCTCTTGCAAACTCACGCTCACCCTGTACTATGTTGATATCAACTGCATCCTGATTATCCTGAGCAGTTGAGAATATCTGGCTCTTGTTTGTAGGAATTGTTGTATTTCTCTCAATAAGGTGAGTAGCGATACCACCCATTGTCTCAATTGAAAGTGTAAGTGGTGTAACATCAAGAAGAAGAATCTCGCCTGCACCTGCATCACCTGCAAGCTTACCACCCTGAATCGATGCACCAATTGCAACACACTCATCAGGGTTAATTCCCTTAAATGGCTCCTTGCCTGTTAATTTCTTAACCATATCCTGAACAGCAATTATACGCGTTGAACCACCTACAAGAAGAACCTTGTCAAGCTCTGCTGCTGTAAGACCTGCGTCCTTTAATGCTGTCTGTACAGGAGTCTTCGTTCTGTCAACAAGATGTGCTGTAAGCTCATCAAACTTAGCTCTTGTAAGATCCATATCAAAGTGCTTTGGACCCTCAGCTGTTGCAGTGATGAAAGGAAGGTTAATGTTGGTAGTTGTAGATGATGAAAGCTCCTTCTTAGCCTTCTCAGCAGCTTCCTTAAGTCTCTGCATAGCCATCTTATCAGTTGAAAGATCTACACCCTCGTTCTTCTTGAACTCAGATAACATATACTCTGTAATAGCATTATCAAAATCATCACCACCAAGCTTATTATCACCGGCAGTAGCAAGAACCTCGATTACACCATCACCAATCTCAATGATAGATACATCAAATGTACCACCACCAAGGTCATATACCATAATCTTCTGCTCTTCCTCGTTATCAAGTCCATAAGAAAGAGCTGCAGCTGTAGGCTCGTTGATGATACGCTTAACATCAAGACCTGCAATCTTACCTGCATCCTTTGTTGCCTGTCTCTGTGAATCAGTGAAGTAAGCAGGAACAGTGATAACTGCCTCTGTAACCTTCTCACCGATATAAGCCTCAGCATCCTGCTTAAGCTTCATAAGAACCATAGCTGAAATTTCCTGTGGAGAATACTTCTTATCATCAATTGCTACCTTGTAATCAGAGCCCATATGTCTCTTGATTGATGAAATTGTCTTATCTGCATTTGTAACAGCCTGACGCTTTGCAGCATCACCGACAACTCTCTCACCTGACTTTGTAAAAGCAACTACTGAAGGAGTCGTTCTTGAACCCTCAGCATTAGTGATAACAACAGGCTTACCACCTTCCATAACTGCTACACATGAATTTGTTGTACCTAAATCAATACCTATAATCTTACCCATTTTTTTTGCCTCCATTTTATAATAAATATTATTTTCTATTTTAATTGCTACATATTAGTTAGCAACCTTTACCATACTATGTCTGAGAACCTGATCCTTATACATATAACCCTTCTGCATCTCTTCTACCACTTCGTTTTCGCCTATGTTTTCATCTTCGATATGAATCACTGCGTTATGAAGCTCAGGGTCAAACTGCTTACCGGTAGCGTCCATAGGCGTAACACCTATACCCTCAAGAGAAACCATAAGCTGACGATAAATCTTATCTATGCCCTGTTCAAAGGCTCTGTCAACGTCCTCCTCAGGAACACTTGCAAGGGCTCTCTCAAAATTATCAACTACAGGAAGGAGCTTTTCTAATACCTCCTTAGCTCCTATATCATACATTTTCTTAGATTCCTTCTCATTACGCTGTCTTGCATTCTCAAATTCTGCCAGAAGTCTCTTATACTTCTCTTCATTCTCCTTTGCAAGCTCCTTGGTTTTCTCAAGCTCAACCATCAGCGTCTTGCTGCCTCTTCGGTTGCTTTTTGGAACCGGCTTTGGTCTTGCTGCCTCAGCCTCCTCCGGCTTAACATCTTCAACCTCATCTATCTTGACATCAGTCCCTTCATTGACAGGTGCGCCATCAACTGCCGTAATATCTTCAGCCTCAGCATTTTTTATCTCTTCTTTACTAGCCATCGCTATTCACCTCTTTGCCTTTCTTAAATATTTCATCAAGCTCGGTTGTAAGGTTCTTCAATGTACTTACTACCTTCTTGTAATCCATTCTCTTCGGACCAATAATACCTATGGTACCCTTCGCTCCCTCAGGCATCTCATAGGTTGCTGTTACCAACGAGCAATCCTTCATTTGCTTAACCGAAGCTTCATTTCCGATATAAACCTGAATTCCTGTCTCATTATCATTATCCTTGTTAACGGTTTCCTCAAGCAAATGTGAAAGCTCATCCTTATTCTCAAAGGCTTCTAAAAGCTCACTGGTCTTACTGATATCTCCAAGCTCAGGATACTTCAAGATATTGGTTGCACCACTGGTATAAATCTCCAACTCATCCGCCTCGTGAATGGCATCTATGATACCCTGAAATATCTGATCAAGTATCTCTCCGTATTCACCGGCCTGTTTCTTCATCGCCTGAATCATTTCAAGATTGATATCCTCTAAGCTTGCACCCTGAAGAAATGTATTCAACAGAATATTGAACTTCAGCACATCCTCATTGTCAAGTGCCACATCAACCCGAATCATCTGATTCTTTATTATGTTGCCATCCACAACAATAACTGCCAGAAGATTATCGATGTCAACCTGTGAAAGCTGTATAAACTTAACAGTCTTATTGTTATAGTTTGGCGCAGTAACCATGGTAGCATAATTGGTGTTATACGCCAGAACCTTGGCAACCTGCTTAAGCAAAAGCTCCATTCTGTCCACTCTTTCAAGCAAAGAGCTTTTGACATCCTCAACCTCTTCCTTCTCCTCCATCAGCCTGTCAACATAAAACCTGTAGCCCGCGTCAGTAGGAATTCTTCCGGCTGAGGTATGCGGCTGTATGATGTAGCCCATCTCCTCCAGGTCTGCCATCTCATTTCTGATTGTGGCTGAACTCAAATTCAAATCAGTGAACTTGGAAATGGTTCTTGAACCAACCGGCTCACCTGTTTCCAGGTAATTAGCAACGATGGCTCTGAGGATTTTCTTCTTACGATCATCCAACTCCATCTAATCATCCTTTCTGATTTATTAGCACTCATCAAAACCGAGTGCTAATCTCTATTGCTAATCTACCACTACATATATTATTTGTCAAGCAAATTACTCAAAT
>JBJENB010000157.1:0-5852 GCA_051879975.1 Wujia sp. | reverse complement strand
GCAATAGGCAGGATAATTAGTGAAAGTAAGAAAGCCAATGGAATAAAGTGTCTGCCTCCCATGGAGCCTGGACACAATTTCATTGTGATTACATTCCACATTCCATTTTTCACCGCCATATCCGAAATACCTTTGATACTATCTCGGCAGTAATATGACAGTTTTATATCTGATGAAAGATAAATTTTACCTTCATTTTTTCTAATGCGGTAATTCATCTCGTTATCTTGATTACGAGTTAATCTCTCATCATATCCTCCCCATTTTTCAAACACTTCTCTTCGGAATGCTCCAAATGGAACCGTATCTACATATCCTGATTCACCATTAGTTCTAAATTCAGAATTCCCTACACCAAAGCGACTAGAGAGCATTTTAGCAATGGCATTACCAACGAAACCTTTACTCTTTGTTTCAGCAACTCCACCGACATTATCCGCATCTGTTGTATCAAGGTAATAGACACATTTCGATATATAGTCTTTATTGTAATCGGCATGAGCATCCAATCTTATGATGTACTTTCCTTTTGCCTCTTTGATTCCAATATTCATTGCATACGGGACAGTCTTGTTTGGGTTGCTAAATAGCTTAATCAACTTAGGATACTTATCTATGTATGCTCCGATTAATTCCCTTGTTCTGTCGGAAGACATACCATCCACAAAAATCCATTCCATGCACTCCTGTGGATAATCTTGAAGTAACAAAGAATCAATACAATTTTCTATGTATTTTTCTTCGTTATATACAGGCATTACCACGGATATAAATGCTTTATCCATATCTCTCACTTATACTCCTTATGCTCTTGTATACTTGCTATACTCTACTCTCTTGTTTTTCATTGCTGTATTCTTTCCCTAACACAGCAAAAACAGTTCTGAACATTGTTTTAATATCTCCAAAAAAGGAAAATTTCTTAATAGACTGAAGGTTGTACTTCATCTTACCCGGCAGCACTTCTTCTACGTAGACCCGGTCCACATCATCTGCTGCTTCTAGAATTTCAGCTTCGTCTTTATATCTGATGCTGGCCTCAGAAGTTATTCCAGCCGGAAGGAGTAATGTGGCCATATATTCTGGTCTATATTTCTCCACATACTTCACCGCTTCTGGTCTAGTACCCACAAAACTCATGTTACCAGAAAGAATATCTAAAACCTGTGGCAGTTCATCAAGACGACAACCTCTCAGTTTTGCTCCAATTTTTGTTATGCGACTATCATTGCCAACTGTCACTGCAGAACCTATTTTGTCTGCATTACTGACCATAGTACGGAATTTGTGAATCTTAAATCTCTTCCCGTATGTAGTGACTCTCGCCTGTCTGTAAAACACTGGTCCCTCGGAATCCATCTTAATCATCACAGCGATAATTCCCATAGGAATAGCAAGAAGCATCAACAGAATTAATCCACCCACAAAATCCATCACCCTTTTAAATATCAAACTCGTTTTTTTCTTTTCTAATATTTCATAGTATGGTCTGACTTCATCAGTTTTCATGAAATCAGGAAGTTCTTCCCATTTTCTTAAAATCATAAAACTACTCCCTATCCACAAAAGCCTACCGATTCTTCTCCCTCATCACTTCAAATACTCTTTAACCACATCTCTATAGTTCTCAATCACATACTCAACATCCTCGTCAGTTAAACGAGTGTGGAGAGGAAGTGTGATCAGGTTGGAATAATAGTTGTATGCGTTAGGAAAGTCCTTGATATCCCAACCTAATTGTTTATAAGCAGTCATCATAGGTAGCGGCTTGTAGTGAACATTTGTATTCACGCCACGCTCAGCAAGCTTTATGATAATTACTCTTCTAGTTTCATCAGATGCACCAGGGATTCTTGTGAGATACAGATGATTAGAACTCTGGAAGTCCGCACCACTGTGGATGAGGTGCATTACACCCAAATCATCACATACCTTATCGTATCTCTCTATAATCTCTTTTCTCCTTGCCAACATTCCTTCATATCTATCCAATTGTCTCAAACCAATAGCTGCCATTATGTCAGTCATATTACATTTATACCAAGGACCTATAATATCATATTCCCATGCACCGAGCTGGGTTTTAGTAAGTGCATCCTTACTCTGACCGTGAAGGCTGTAAAGCTGATACTGATGATATATTTCTTCATTATCAATACCCGGGATATCACGCCATGTACTTGCTCCACCTTCAGCCGTAGTAAAGTTTTTGACTGCGTGGAAAGAGAAATCTGTGAAGTCAGCAATTTCACCAGCCATCTTGCCATTCCTACTTGCTCCCAGACTGTGTGCGCTATCAGCAAATACTAAAACACGCCCTATCGCCTGCTGTATTCTGGCTCCGAGCTCAGTACCTTCCTTAGCTACAAATATATCTTTCTTACTCTCAACTGCAGCATACAGCTTATCATAATCACATATAATGCCACCTATGTCAACTGCAACAACAGCCTTGGTCTTTTCCGTAATAGCCTCAGCAATCTTATTGTAATCCATCTCGGTACTATCTTTTTGACTGTCAACAAATACTACCTTCGCACCACAATGAATAACAGCACTCGCACTTGCGGTATATGTATAGGCTGGAACAATAACCTCATCGCCCTCTCCAATTCCGCAGATGCGTAAGTTCAACTCCTCTGCTGCAGTTGCTGAATTTAAGCAAACAACCTTGCTGGTATGACAAAACTCTGCGAGTCTTCTTTCTAATTCCTTTGTTCTGGGTCCCGTCGTAATCCAACCTGACCTAAGAGCTTCGCACACTTCTGCTATCTCCAATTCTGAAATATCGGGAGGACTAAACGGTATGTTTCTTTTTTCTTTTTTTTTCTCACTATTACTCCCAATCATATCAAACCATCCCTCACCCAACACGATAAGTGGTTACCACCTTCTGTACTCTTTCCTTGATATCAGCCTTATTCTTATATGCAGCTTCCATAAGACTATCCAGCTGCTTTAAGAATTCATCGATATCGAAAGGTATCGGGCAACCGATATGTATCAAATCGTTCTGGGTCTTTTGTAAGCCCTCCTGGGCAATGAGCTTCTCCTCATATAGCTTCTCACCCTTTCGAAGGCCTGTGTACTCTATCTTTATATCTACATCTGGCTTATAGCCTGACAGCTTGATAAGGTTTCTGGCTAATGTATCTATCTTCACCGGCTCACCCATGTCAAGGACAAAGATTTCTCCTCCCTTGGCATATATTCCCGCCAGAAGCACCAGACTTACTGCCTCCGGTATGGTCATGAAATATCTTATGATATCCGGGTGTGTTACCGTAACCGGTCCTCCCGCTTCTATCTGCTTCTTGAATAGCGGAATAACGGAACCGTTGCTTCCCAGCACATTTCCAAAGCGTACTGCAACGAATTCTGTATGTGCAGTCTTCAATGACTCCATAACCTCATCAGAGGTAAACACAGCTTCTATTCCATGTGTAAACATCTGAGGGACTTCATAAGCCTTTCCCTCTTTTATCTTTTGATCAAATGCCTGTATAATCATCTCACAGAGACGCTTAGAAGCACCCATAACATTAGTTGGATTTACTGCCTTGTCTGTGCTGATTAATACAAACCGCTCACAGCCGTGTGCCATTGCGGCATAGGCAGTCTTGTATGTACCGATTGCATTGTTCTTGATTGCCTCACATGGGCTGTCCTCCATAAGTGGAACATGCTTGTGAGCAGCTGCATGGTATACGATATTCGGTCTGTAATCCGCAAACACCTTGAATATCTTCCTGCTGTCCCTGACAGAGCCTATGATTGTTTCCAGCTTTAATTCAGGATACTTATTTCTAAGCTCCTGCTGAATTTCATAGGCATTGTTCTCATATATATCAAATAATATAAGCTTCTCCGGCTTATGGGCTGCAATCTGTCTGGCCAATTCCGAGCCGATGGAGCCCACACCCGTTACCAGTACAACCTTGCCTGTGATATACCTATATACCTCATCCATATCCGTCTTAATTTGATCTCTTCCAAGCAAATCCTCTATCTGGACCGGCTTCATCTTGCTTACTGTTACCTCGCCGTTATATAGCTGATACATACCCGGAAGGTTCATGAGCTCACAGGAGGTTTCATTACATATCCTTAGAATATCCCTTCTGTCCTCCGGCTTGGCACTTGGAATAGCCACATATATCTTCTCTATTCCAAATTTATCTACCGCTTCCATTATACTGTCCCTGCCGCCAAATACAGGAACATTGTCTATGTATCTGCCCCATTTATTCTTATTGTCATCTATGAAGCAATATACTCTCTCCAAAGCCTCTTTAGAGTTCTTAATATCACGGAATATCATCTGTCCGGCATTACCTGCACCAATCATCATTACTCTTTTCACATATCCCGCCTCTCTTGAGTTTCTTCCCCTGATAAGAAGCACAAAACGATAGGAAAATCTGATTCCCAGTGTAAGACAGAACTGAATTACAATTCCGAATACATAGTAGGATATAGGCATACGTAATACAAAGGCTGTCATGACTATTGCATGGACAACAACTGTAATTACAGTTGCCTCAATCATTCTGATTAACTCAGTATAGCTTGCAAATCTCCATATGCTTTTATACAATCGCAGGAATCTGAACACCACTATGCAGAACACTGCATATATCAAAATACTCGAGCAGTATGCCTTCAGATACTTCTCCTCTATCCTGCCAAATCTACAGTCAAAACGAAGCCAGAGAGCACCAAAGTAGGATACTACTACCGCAAGGAAATCATATCCCATCAATATGAGTGAAACCAATTCCCAGTGTTCTATTCCTCTTTTGTTTTTCTCTCTGCTTGCGCCCATTTTTTTCTCCGAAAATTAAAATAAGTTTTTTCTCGTATCTTTTATCTGTTGTACAAGAATCTTTTCTATCTATTTATTCAAAATCATTCAGCAACACTCCGTTTACCAGCCATCGGCTGTCTGCCTTACCCTCTATACAGGTTGACAGTGTGATGATACGACTACTGCTAACCACATAGGCGTCTGTTGCCTGATGATCATTCATTCCTCTACAGCTTGCCAAATCATTGATGTAGACTGTTCTGTCTACCTCATCATCCATATTGTATTCCAGCAGTATGTTTCCGGCATTAAATGCAACTGCCGAAAAAATCTGATACACCAGAACCGTATCCGGTGTGTATACAAAAATATATCTATATTTATTAAAAAATTCTACGTCCTCGTAATTGTGCAATGTATGGAACAGATTTCCGTTTCGGATATTATGTCCATATAACACTGTAACAAAATCCGTGAAATCCTTATTATTCTTGAGCTGTGTATATATACAGCCCGGTTTACCCACACTTCCGTCTAAATTATGTGTAAGATAGTAATCATCCTTGGTGGAATGCTGCAACACAGGATAATCTACTTCTGTACCCGGTATATATATCCAGGCATAGATGTCCGAATTCACTTTCTTAAGCTCATCCCAGTTCAGACTCTTCTCAGGAATTTCAACACCAACATTGGTAAGGTATTCCTTCTCCTCCTGCTGCAATGTATCAGAAGCAAGATTCTGATTATCCGAGCCCTGATTGTTCACATACTCAGTTGCCATGTCCTGAAGCTCCTTATAGGTCTTCTCTGCCCTCTTCTGGTTGACAAAGCCTACTGCAAGTATGGTAAGACATATAACAATACCTAATCCGAAAACGGACAGCAGTATTATATACAGCTTCTTCTTGGATTTCTTTGTTTTTTTAGATTCTATTGTTTTTTTTGTCTCTTTTTCATTATCCCCGACTGAGCTTTGGGCTTTCGTCTTTTCTTCCAAGGTTACACTTCCTTAATCTATAATATATTCGCTCTCCCTATTTTA
>JBJENB010000156.1:0-5890 GCA_051879975.1 Wujia sp. | reverse complement strand
GGAATATGTATTTCAGAGTGATATCTCTGAACTAAGACAGCTTAAAAGTAAGAATAATACTGTAAAGAGTATTGTAATGATAATTGCCGCCATGTTCTTCCTGGTATTTGTTTCAAATTGCTTGAATGTAAACAGGGCAGACAGTATATTGAGAAGGAATGAATTTGAAATAATGCGAACACTTGGAATGAGTAGGAAACAGGAGAAAAAGATTCATTTTTATGAGAATTTTATTGCGGCAGGCTTGTCAACGATTATCGGCTGTATAGTAGGAGTGATAGTAGGGTGGGCGTTCACCTTTGTGATCTT
Organism: Wujia sp.; assembly: GCA_051879975.1. Taxonomy (GTDB): domain Bacteria; phylum Bacillota; class Clostridia; order Lachnospirales; family Lachnospiraceae; genus Coprococcus_C. The sequence continues at coordinate 5,581 of JBJENB010000156.1, read as the reverse complement.
TGCCGGAGAGACAAGCATAAGGGTAAATGAAGCAATAGACTGGAGGAGCATACTGATTACAGTAATCGCAATGATACTGTTCGTCATGGTGACAACCTTCTTCGCCCCTAAAACAGAAAAAATATAGAAAAAAAGAGGCTTAGACGACAAACACTTCTATTGTCGTCTAAGCCTCGCATATTTATAGTAAAGTGCTGCGCTTGTGAAGCTCTTTATTCTTTACAGCTCTTCGCCGTTTGTGGCAATTACATTTTTATACCAGTCAAAGGATTTCTTGCGGCTTCTTTCAAGGGTTCCGTTACCCTCATTATCCTTGTCAACATAGATAAAGCCATAACGCTTCTTCATTTCGCCTGTTGAAGCAGATACGATATCAATTGGTGACCACATGGTATATCCTAACAGGTCAACACCGTCGTAACAAACGGCATCTCTCATCGCCTTGATGTGGGCACTCAGATAGTCAATTCTGTACTGGTCATTCACTGTGCCGTCAGCTTCCTTGACATCAATTGCACCGAATCCATTTTCAACAATGAACATAGGCATCTTATATCTGTCGTAGAACCAGTTCAGGGAGTAGCGTAAGCCTAAGCTGTCGATGGTCCAACCCCAATCGCTCTTAGGGAGATATTCATTGCTGACAAAATCCTCCTCACCCACATAGGTAAACACCGGACCTCTGCCCTTATCCTCCACAACATTGGAAGCATAATATGAGAAGCCGAGATAATCCACGGTGCCCTCCTTCAATGCAATAAGGTCTGCGTCAGTTATATCCAGCTTTATATTTTGTCTTTCAAGATGCTTTAAGATGTAGTTTGGATATTCGCCCCTGATGTGGACATCCGCAAACCAATAACGCTTGTGCATTGCGTCCACATGCATAAGCATATCCTCCGGCTTGCAGGTGCGTGGATACACAGGTGTCATGGCAATCATGCAGCCCACCTTGAGAGAAGGATTTATCTCGTGTGCCGCCTTTACAGCAAGGGCACTGGCAACCAGCTCGTAATGTGCTGCCTGATACATAAGCGTTTCGCAGTCATCACCCTCACCGATTAGCAGACCGCTGTCCTGAAACAGATGGTGGTGGGAGGTAAATGTGCTCTGGTTATTAATCTCATTAAAGGTCATCCAATACTTAACCTTATTCTGATATCTTTCAAAACAAACCTTAGCATAGCGCACAAAAAAATCTATACAGGCTCTGTTCCGGAAACCACCGTATTTCTTAACCAATCCGTATGGCATTTCAAAATGTGCCAAGGTAACAACCGGCTGGATATTATATTTCAGACATTCATCAAACAAATCATCATAGAATTTAAGTCCCTCCTCGTTCGGTACTTCCTCGTCACCATTTGGGAAGATACGTGTCCATGCGATAGAGGTACGAAAGCATTTAAAGCCCATCTCGGCAAAGAGCTTTATGTCATCCTTATAATGATGATAGAAATCAATTGCCTCATGATTCGGATAGTTTTCACCCGGAATAACCCCGTCTGTTATCCGTCTTGGTACACCGTTTGCACCGGCAGTCATTACATCGGCAACGCTAGGTCCCTTGCCACCCTCCTGCCAGGCACCCTCAAGCTGATGGGCTGCAACTGCGCCACCCCACAAAAAGTCCTTTCTAAATCCCATTTTATTCTCCTTTCAAAGTAAATCATCTTTATACTAAATTAAACTAAATGCCGTTTTTAAGGAATGCATTATTTATTATATCTTGAATCCAAATTAATCCGTAATTATTATAGAGTTGATGATTGGCTGCTCATCTGCAGGAATCGTACCATTATCATCTGTAGGCTCTGCATCCTCACATATCTTGTCTACGACCTCCATACCCTCGGTAACATATCCAAAGGCAGCGTACTGTCCGTCAAGAAATGTACTGTCTGCCTGAACGATGAAAAACTGGGAGCTGGCACTGTCGTAGCTTTGACCGGAACGGGCCATTGAAATGGTTCCTCTGGTGTGTGATATGTTGTTCTCAATACCATTTATTGAGAACTCTCCCTTGATAAGGTGCTCAGAGCCACCATATCCATTGCCCTCAGGGTCGCCACCCTGAATCATAAAGCCCTCCATAATACGGTGGAAGGTAAGTCCGTCATAGAAGCCTGATTGAGCGAGATAAATGAAGTTGGCAACTGTAATTGGTGCAACATCGGCATCCAATTCAATAGCTATGGTTCCATAGCCCTCAACCTCGATAACTGCGTGGTGTTTTCCTGTAAGCTTCAGCATTTCCGACATTTCAGGGTATTCATTAAAAAATGCATCAGCTGCACCGGTAGAGCCGGATGTTCCTGAATTACCGGTATTATTCGTGGCTTGTGATGTTGTCTGCTCGGTGGTATTTTTGTCAGCATCCTTGTCTTTGCCACAGCCTGTACAAATGCAGCTCATAAGTGTGAGCGTGCAAAGTATTGCAATAAATCTTTTTACTTTAAAACCTTTTGTCATAAAACCTTTCATAATAAAACCTTTCTTTGAAAAACCTTTCATCATAATTTTATAGCGGAAACATTCTGACAACAGTTACCTAATTCATTGATGAATTATTGGTCTGATTTCATGAATGCTTTGCATTGGATAATACATTCGTATTATGCCACATATTTATAAATATGTGTATATTAATTATTGTTAATTTGCTAATCCAAAGCGGGCTTTACATCATTTTTTCTTGCAGTTACCTTATATCTGCTTTATAATTAGGATATATTAGGGCGTAAGCAACATAGAAAAAATGCTATGAATGGCTTAGACCATATTTTATGAGAGGGTATATATGGAAACAAATTTTCAAACCGGAGAAGCATTGAAGCGTTTAAATGAACTTCATGACAAGGCAAAATCTACCGGTATTCTGGCTATTGGATGGGTTGTAATCTGTCTTCTTGCCTTTCCATTCACCGCAGGAATGTCAATGTTTGGTATGATGGCAGGAGCGTTCATTTATTTGATCCCTTTTTTGCGTTGGCAAAGGGAATATAAGAGGATATACAAGGAAGTGTTTATGCCCGGACTTCTGCAGGAAACCTTTGATGAGGTTGATTACAGATGGGAAGTCGGATTTGATAATGAAAGAATTCGTAATTTTGCTCTGGTTGCCATGGGTAATAGGGTGCATTCGGAGGATTATTTGAGTGCGAGCTATAAAGGAATCCATTTTGAACAGGCGGATGTAACAATTAAGAATCATACTGGCTCAGGTAAAAACAGCCATACGGTTACATATTTTGTGGGAAGAATGTTTGTGTTCCAATGTCCGGACAAGAGAGTATTGTCCACACAGATTTTTTCAGAACATTTTGCATATAGGGGTAAGGTTGATAATGGCTGGAAACACAAAAAGGTTAAGCTTGAAAGCATAGATTTTAATAAAAAATTTGATGTTTTATCTGCTGATGAGCATGATGCCTTTTACATACTTACACCTCAGATGATGGAAAGAATCGATGATTTGGATTCGCAATTCGGCTCAGTTGCCATGAGATTTTGTGGCAGTGAGCTCTATGTTGCCGTAAGTTCTTCAAGGAATGCCTTTGATGGAAATATAAGTAAGGAGATTGATTATTTAACTGAGAAGGAACTGATTAGGAATGATTTGCAGGTGATTATTGATATCATTAACACACTAGCCATAGCTGATACTGAGGAGTAGAAAAGGAGTATAAGGAGGAGAAAAATGGACGGAATTATTATTGGAATTATTGTTATTGCACTTGCGTTGTTGGTATGGTGGATTTCCATAGGCAACGGAATTAAGAAGCTGGAAATTAAGGTTGACGAGGCATTATCCGGGATTGATGTGGCACTTACCAAGAGATATGATGTCTTAACCAAGATGGTGGATGTGGTGAAGGGATACAAGGAGTATGAGCAGGAGACGCTTCAGAATATTGTGGAGCTCAGAAAGGGCATGACCATGCAGGAGAGAAATTCTGCAAACCAGCAGATGGATACTCTTGCAAAGCAGATAACACTCCTTGCTGAAAATTATCCGAATCTTAAGGCTAGCGAAAACTTTGCGAAGCTTCAGGAGGCTATCACTGATGTTGAGGAGCATTTACAGGCTTCCCGAAGATTGTACAATTCTAATGTTACTGCTTACAATCAGAGGATTATAGTCTTTCCTAACAGCCTTGTTGCCGGCTCAATGGGGGCAACCAAGAAGGAATTCTTTGAGGCTGAGGAAATAAAGAAGCAGGATGTGAGCATGAAGTTCTAATTCTTTTGGATATTGATGCATAGATAAGTATAGAAATAAAAGCAGGAATGATGATTCCTGCTTTTATTTTTAGCCGGAGGTTAATTCCCTTCGGACTAATCCTTATGTTATTTTGTTATAAAACCTTCGATAAGAAATCCTTAAGTCGAGGATTTTTAGGATTGCCAAAGAATTCCTCAGGAGGTGCACTTTCAAGGATCTGTCCTCCATCAATGAACAACACCTTGTTGGCAACCTCTCTGGCAAAGCCCATCTCATGTGTAACTATAATCATGGTCATTCCCTCTTTGGCAAGGGCTTTCATGAGATCCAAAACCTCGCCTACCATTTCAGGGTCAAGTGCTGAGGTTGGCTCATCAAAGAGTATAACATCAGGTTTCATTGCTAAAGACCTGATAATAGCAACTCTCTGTTTTTGTCCTCCGGATAGAGTGGATGGATACACATCTGCCTTATCCTCAAGACCGATTCTCTTCAGAAGCTCTATGGCTTCCTCTCTGGCTTGGGCTATTATCTCTGATTTGTTTGTGGTAATAGGAACAATTTCCTTCTTTTCCTTTCGGAAAAGATTGGTAAACTTAGTTCGTGCATTAGCACGTTTTTGCTTCTTCAAATCCTTACACTGTATATGGACCGGTGCCAGCATGATATTCTGGATAACGGTCTTATTGTTGAATAGATTGAAGTGCTGAAATACCATTCCCATATGGCGTCTGTGAACGTTGATATCGACCTTAGGGTCTGCGATATCTTCACCTCTGAATATTATTTGTCCTCCTGTAGGGTCCTCCATACAGTTGAGGCATCTTAAAAATGTACTCTTTCCTGAACCTGACGGACCAATGACAACCATTATATCACCCTTTTCAATGGTAATACTAATGCCATTAAGAACCTTATTATCGCCAAAATGCTTTTCAAGATTAATTACGTCTATCACTTTTTCTAAGGCTCCTTTCCATCAGTTTTATTAAAAGGCTAATTATAAGAACCAATATGATATAAATCATAGCCATTACAAGGTATGGAACCATAAATTCATAGCTGTTAGTTCCTATGATATTAAATGCAACATATAAGTCGGTTGCACCAACAAAGCTTACTACAGAGGTTTCCTTGATAAGAGCTATAAACTCATTTCCCAGAGTAGGAAGGATGTTCTTTACAGCCTGAGGAATTACAATTTTAAGCATTGTTGTTCCATAGCTTAAGCCCACTGCACGTCCTGCCTCCATCTGACCACTGTCGACAGATAAAATTCCGCTTCGCATAATCTCAGAAATGTATGCCGCACTGTTTAAACCAAAGACCAATATGGAAACATTTACACCGGTCATC
>JBJENB010000155.1:0-5934 GCA_051879975.1 Wujia sp. | reverse complement strand
GATCTCATATTGTTCTCCTACACTAGTTAAATATCTCCTTAAGCATGGTTATTTCATCTTCCAACATGAATTTCGTATCCACATCCTGACGTAAAAATGAATTCACACTGTCAATCTTTGCTATTGCATAATCAATATCCCTATTTGAACCGGCTTTATAGGCTCCAATATTTATCAAATCCTCAGCGTCGGCATAGGTGGCTAGAACGTTTTTCAGCTTTCCCGCAGCTTCCTTATGCTCCTTATCAGCTATAGCACTCATACATCTTGAGATGCTTGCCAAAACATCAATAGCAGGATAGTGATTTTTCTGTCCCAGCTTTCTTGAAAGAACAATATGTCCATCAAGAATACCTCTTGCCGTATCTGTAATAGGCTCATTGAAATCATCACCATCAACAAGAACCGTATATAATCCGGTTATGGAACCCTTGTATGTATTACCGGCACGCTCCAACAGTTTTGGAAGCTCCGAATAAACAGAAGGCGGATATCCCCTTGTAACAGGAGGTTCTCCGGAGGCTAGCCCGATTTCTCTCTGCGCCATGGAAAAACGTGTCAGCGAATCCATCATTAGAAGAACATCCTTACCCTGGTCTCGAAAATATTCTGCAATGGCAGTTGCTGTTTTTGCCGCTTTATTACGTATAAGAGCCGGCTTATCGGAGGTAGCTACTACCAGAACAGAGCGTTTTAAGCCTTCTTCGCCTAAATCCCGTTCAATAAATTCGCCAACCTCTCTTCCTCGCTCTCCAATCAGTGCTATTACATTTATATCAGCTTTTGTATTTCTGGAAAACATTCCCAACAATGTACTTTTTCCTACACCACTACCTGCAAATATTCCAATTCTTTGTCCCTTTCCTATAGTGAGCAAGCCATCTACCGCCTTGACGCCAAGGGGAAGTATTTCATTTATTAGTTTTCGTTCCAATGGATCAGGCGACATGGCATCTATGGGATAACTCTTACCGGTAACAAGACTGCTTCCATCCATAGGGCGTCCAATTCCGTCCAATACTTTACCCAGTAGTTCCTCTCCCACCATACATCTTAACACATCACCGGTGTTTCTGACTGTTGCCCCTAATCCAATTCCGTTTACCGACTCAAATGGCATAAGTAAAACCTTGTTATCCTTAAATCCAACCACCTCAGCCATTACTGTTGTCTGATGATCCTTAGAAATAATCTCACATAAATCATTTAGCTTGCACGGCGGACCAACAGATTCAACAGTCAATCCTACCACCTTGCTAACCTTACCATAGTGGACAGTAAAGCTTTTGCTCAAAAGTGAGTTGTATTTATTTGTATCAATCGTTTCAAACATACTTTCCACCTTATAATACAAGCATGGCTGTCGCTCTCTTATACGAACGACAGCCAATTGTTATTCTGATAATAATTTTATGGCTGTTACAAGATTCTTAATCTGTACATCCATGGATAAATCTATTATACCATTGTCCGATTCAATCATACATTGATTTTTTTGCAGATTTGGATCTGCATAAATTTCAATTTTTATTCCAGGATTTGAAGCACCCACAATTCTATCCGAATTTTCCAAAATATATGCATATGAATCCTCAGAAACCATAATAAGAAAGCTCCTGCTTGTCTCAGCTTCCTTCAACGCATTGTTAATCATATGAAGCATAACCGGCTTATATTCATCCACCAAAATTCCGGTTAACTTTTCAATAATCGTGCAAGAAAAATCAACAAGCTTAGCTTCCGATTCAACAAGCGCCTCTTCCAGCTTCTTATTATTTTCAGCTATAACAGCATCCTGTTCCTTTTGAATGTTTTCAAGATAAATATCTGCCCTCTTCATGGCTTCCATATTTCCATCTTCCAGTCCCTTATCGTATCCCTCCTGATAAGCCTGTTCCTTTATGGTCTCAGCCTCTATCTCTGCATCAGAAATAATCTTTGCCGCCTTTAGCATAGCATCATCTCGCAAAAGCTTAGCCTTATCCAACGCATCATTAAGAACAGCCTCATTAGCTAAAGATTCACAATTAGAATCGCTATTATCCTGTTCATTTTTTTCATCAACTGAGCGAATGATTTTAGCCTCGTTAAATTTGTAGGAATTTACATCTATTACAAAGGGCTCCTTAGATGAATTTTTAAAGCTTTGGAATCCGGTTTTTAACAGATTAGACAACGATCTCGTCACCTCCGCCTCTAGAGATAACAATTTCTCCCGAATCCTCCAGCTTTCTAATAATATTTACAATCTTCTGCTGTGCATCCTCAACATCCTTAAGTCGTACAGGTCCCATAAATTCCATATCTTCCTTTATCATTGTAGCCAGACGGGAAGAAAGATTATCGAAAATAACCTTTTGAACATCCTCATTTGCATTCTTAAGAGCAACAGCAAGCTCATTATTGTCAACCTCACGAAGAACTGTCTGAATAGCTCTGTTATCAAGTACAAGAATATCCTCGAATACGAACATTTTTCTTCTGATTTCGTCTGCCAACTCCGGTTCCTCGATTTCCAAAGTTTCCATGATATGCTTTTCAGTACTTCTGTCAACGGTATTGAGGATATTAACAATAGAATCGACACCTCCAACAATGGTGTAATCCTGATTAACAAGGGAAGCAAGCTTCTTCTCTAATATCTTCTCAACCTCTTTGATTACATCCGGACTTGTTCTGTCCATCATCGCTATTCTCTTAGCAACATCTGCCTGCTTCTCAGGTGATAAAGCACTAACAACAGCTGCAGCCTGTGATGACGGCAGATAAGATAAAATAAGGGCAATTGTCTGTGGATGCTCATCCTGAATAAAGTTAAGAAGCTGACTTGCATCCGCCTTTCTGACAAATTCAAAGGGTCTAACCTGAAGAGATGCCGTAAGTCTGCCGATGACATCTCTCGCTCTATCCTCTCCGAGAGCCTTGTCAAGAAGCTCCTTGGCATATGCAATACCACCCTCTGCAATATACTGCTGAGCAAGGCATACCTCATAGAATTCATCGAGAACCAAATCCTTTAAATCAGATGGCACACTTTTGGTATTGGCAATTTCAAGGGTAAGCTGCTCTATTTCATCATCCTTTAGATGCTTAAATATCTGTGATGAACGTTCCGGACCAAGGGCAATCAGCAATACTGCAGCCTTTTGAACACCCGATATATCATTTATATTAGTAGTCGTTGCCATAGATTATCACTCCCAATCATCATTTAACCAGTTTCTAAGCAATGCCGCCACAGCTTCAGGATTCTCGTCAACAAACTTCTCAATCTGCGCCTTAGTAGCGGATTTATCACTAAATTCAATATCATCCAATGTCTGATTCTCCTTAGTTGTAGCTAGAAGTGCCTCCACAGAAAGCTCAGGCTCAACCTCAACAACCTCTTCTGTCTTCATTCCCTTAAATACGACAAATAGCAGCAGCAGACCAATAATTACAGCCAGAACAATAGAAATAATACTCTGAATCGGAACCTGTTTTGCTTCTTCCGGGTAGAATAACGGAACGATTCTCTCCACCACATATATCTTATTTTCTTTTATACCCGTTGCATTTGAAAGCAGGGTGACAATTTCTTCTGAATTTGTATTCTCAATTATTTCGGAATTGGCTGCCTTAAACTCAGCAAATGTCATATCATCAAGCAAACCGTCTTCTTTCATTTCAGCTTCATTATACACCTTATATCTTGTTAAATATAACCCAATGCTTGATTGTGTAAGATCAACCTTGCCTACAGGTGTAACAGTATAGGTTTCCGTACTGCTTACAGCATAATTTTGCTTTAAAATAGTTAAAGTACTCTCGCCATTGGCAGTATCCAGGAGATTATAGTCAGTAATCTCCTCACCATTGGCATCTGTTCCAACGATACCGCCTGTTCCATCAGTATTCTCAGCAACATAATAGTAATGATCCTGTAATGGACCGGTATCATCTTCATCATTTGAATAATATTCAATGTTATGTACTTCCTGCTCCGACAAATTGATAGACAGATTTGCGGAAACAGAAACCTCATCATATACACCCGAATTAACCATCAGGTTCCAGAGCTTACTACTGTAGTATTCCTCTATCTGCTGTTGAACAGCCAATATTGCACTAACCGTTGTTCCGCTATTGGTACCTGAGAACAACAGATTTCCCTGATTGTCTATAATGGTTATATTGTTTGTATCCGAATCTCCCACACAGGTTTTGGCATATTCCGCTATGCCCTGTACACTTTCCTTTGAAAAATTACCATTTGTTGTAAGCATAATACTGACAGAAGTGACTGCATCCTTGGAATATATCGAGTTCGTATTATCAGGCAAATCAATTGTGACTGTAGCCTTGGTAACGCCCTCAATATTGCTTATATCCATAGCCATGGTGGACTGCAGATTAATCTTAGCCTTTAACCTTTTCTCAGAATCAGTTGTATTGAAGCCATTATCAAACAGCCAATCAGTTCCGGTGTTATTAACTGTGGAGCTGATACCATTTTGACCAAGCAATAATCTCGCTTCAGATATCTGTTTCTCATCCACATCTATACTAAGAGCATCCTTAGATACCTTGTATGTAATACCGTTTTCATCTAAAAGATTTGCCGCCTGTGCCGTTGCAGCACTATCATCAAAGCTTGCCAGCCTAGTGTATGATGTCCTGTTAAGTATAACCACCAATGCAATTATAGTTATCAAAACAGCAGCAGCTATAGAAAGAAAAAGTGCCTTTTGTTTAGTTGTATATTTGTTCCAGAATTCTACAATTCTTTTCGGCAATTGCCTAATCCATTCACCCATACGTATCTCCGTAGAACTTTATCATATTATATCTGCATATTCATCAGCTCTTTGTAGGCTGAAACTACAGCATTGGTCACCTTAACAGTATACTGTAATGAAATATTAGCCTTCTGTTGTGCTAATGCCAAATCATGTATACTGTCTGTATATCCAAGTGCAAAGCTCATCTCAGCAGACTCCGCAGCCTTCTGTAAGGAATCTGCCTCCTTATACATATCAACTGCTGCACTTAATATTGAATCAAAAGCTGTAGCATTACTGCTATTAACCTTTGTATCCCCATAATTAGACCCATTTAGCTTATTTATACTATTTAAAGTTGTAAAATCATCACTATAAAGTGAAACCGGTGTAACAGACATTTACTTCACTCCTATACACTAAACAATTCAAGACCCTTTGTCGCCATACCCTTTGCAGCTTCAAATGCTGTAGCAGAAGCCTCATAGGAACGGCTGGAATCTATCAGATTCGTCATTTCAGTTACTGTATCAACATTAGGATATTCCACATATCCTTCCTCATTTGCATCGGGATTGTCAGGTTCATAGACCAATCGTAAATCTGACTTATCCTCAACTATTTGCGTTACTCTTACTCCGTTTGGCTGATAATGACTGAGATATCCATTCAGTATATTGTCAAAGGAGGTAGTATCCTTTTCCTGAAATACCACCGTTTTTCTCCTATATGCCTCACCATTTTCTGTTCTTGTTGTACTTGCATTGGCAATATTCTCAGCTATTACATCCATTCTCAGCTGCTGAGCTGTCATTCCTGTTGCAGCCACATTCATGGCAGAAAAAACTCCCATATTACTCCTCCAATCATAATAAAATTGTTTTATGAGCTGCTCAAGACAGTTTTATATCTTGAAAATTCCTGATTCATCAAATCTACCAAAGCATCATATTTAATCTGATTCTCGGCAAGATATGCTTCCTCAGCACTAATATCGACATTATTTCCGTCAAGTCTATAGGACAATGTAGAATTATCAGTAAAGACCTGCGGATCAAGTACTGTCAAATCCTTATTTGCCTCCCGCACACTCTGAGAAAGGGAGCTTCCACCTGCCAGCTCCGCTTGAAGAATCGATTCAAAATTGATATCCTTTCTCTTATAATTTGGAGTA
>JBJENB010000154.1:0-1602 GCA_051879975.1 Wujia sp. | reverse complement strand
CCTATAGCCAAGTTTGATATATTCCTTTATTTTTTTACCAGTCAGCTGAGAATTAAAACATATATTCTCATCCTTATATCTGTTTTTTTGAATCTCTATTGCATCCTGAACACGCCCCCTTATTGTTTCAGAGCTCTCACCACAATTTTTATCAAATAATTCATTATACATAACCGGCTTTACTTCCATGTTTATGTCAATCCTGTCAAGAAGAGGTCCACTAATTTTATCCTGATATCGTTTTACCTGCAGAGGTGTACAGGTGCATTTTTTCATATCAGGATAATATCCACAGGGACAGGGATTCATTGCAGCAACCAGCATTATGGAAGCCGGAAAAACACAGGTGGAATTGACCCTGGAAATTGTAACCTTTCCCTCCTCAAGCGGTTGTCTCATTACCTCCAATACATTTTTATTAAATTCCGGTAACTCATCCAGAAACAATACACCCCTATGGGCCAGACTTATTTCACCGGGTTTCGGAACTACTCCACCACCCAAAAGTGCTTTAGCAGAAATAGTATGATGTGGTGACCTGAAGGGTCTTCTCTTAATAAGCTCTCCATTGTTTGTTAATAAACCACAGATACTATAAATTTTCGTAACCTCTATTGCTTCCTCAAAAGAAAGCGCCGGCATTATGCCCGGAAGCCTACTGGCCAGCATAGACTTCCCTGCACCTGCTACTCCACTCATTAACACATTATGAAAACCCGCAGCAGCAATTTCCATGCCTCGTTTTAGCATTTCCTGACCTTTTATCTCTGCAAAATCGACATCACAATCTCCGACGAGTTCATTATGATCCTGCGGTTCATAACAAGATGTTTCATAATTACCCTGAGTATACAGATAGGCCTGCAAGAGATTTTTCACTCCAATAACCTGTATTCCCTTTACTACCGAAGCCTCACTGATATTATCCTCTGGTACAATACAGGCCTCATATCCTGCTTCAAAAGCAGAATATACCATAGGCAAAACACCGGGAACGGAATTGACTCTTCCATCAAGACTCAATTCACCTACAACAATGGTTTTAGATAAATCGACCACTGCACTTCCATTCATGGCTATAAGGACTGCCAGTGCAATTGGCAAATCAAAGCCTGAACCATCTTTTTTTATGTCCGCTGGGGATAAATTGATTGTTATGCGCTTAGGTGGGAAATGAAATCCCGAATTCTTCAGCGCAGCCTTTACTCTTTCGCCGGCTTCCCTCACAGATGAGGACAGATATCCGACCAAGGTAAACATAGGTAAGCCGTCATTAACATCAGCTTCTACACCTATGATAGTGCCGTCCACTCCATGAACGGCACTGCTCATAATTTTTGTATACATTTTCGCTCCTTTTCTACCTCTCCAGGAGCACTAGTAATATATCATCACTATTTATTTTTCTTTTGGACACTATATCCAAATTTGCCTATATTATCACCAAGTGTATAATACTGACCATGTGAATAGGCAACCAAATCGGCAGCATACAAGTCAAATCTGCCGTTGTCATCCATATATTTGCTATCCACCTGAACAGCAGTTACATCAGCTAAAAACATATCATGTGAGCCAAGCTCCAAAACCTGTCTAACCTTA
>JBJENB010000153.1:0-5940 GCA_051879975.1 Wujia sp. | reverse complement strand
AACATGGCAAAGGGTGCTGTGACAAATTATGGAACCGGTGGTATGGCAACTAAAATTGCAGCAGCTCGTATTGCCACGGATTCAGGAGCAGATATGGCTATTCTCGATGCGGGTGATCTTAATGATATTGAGGAGCTAATGGATGGCAAGGATGTTGGTACTCTGTTTATTGCACATGATGACAGTGATTTTGATACAGTCGATTTTATAGTAAATAAAGGCTACAGAGACTAATTGGAGAATAGTATGAAGGAAGAGCAGATACAAAGAATAAATGAATTATACAGAAAAAGTAAAGCAGAGGGATTGACGGAAGCAGAAAAGGAAGAGCAGGCATTGTTAAGACGTCAATATATTAATGATTTTAAGAGAAATCTTAAGGGCGCTCTTGATAACATAGACATAAAGGAAAAAGATGGCTCAATAACCCATGTAAAGGATATACCGGAGATGAAAAGGTGTAAAAATGGAAGATAAGAAGGATTTAAGAAAGAGAATACTGCTTCAGAGAAATAAGCTTTTGGAAACTGAAATTAAAACAAATTCATCTGTAATTTGTGAAAAGCTTAAGAATCATCCTTTTTTTAAAGAATCTGAAAATATTTGCTTATATATGCCTATCAGAAACGAAGTTGACGTAATGTTTTTACGGGATACTATTTTTTGGCAGGAAAAGAAATTATGGCTTCCTAAAATTATTGATGGAAGTATGGATTTTTACCGCTATATGATAGACACAGAGCTTCGGGTTGGACCCTATGGAATTAAGGAACCGGATACGGATCTTGTTTTAAATCCACAAGAAGATACTTTAATAGTGATGCCGGGAGCTGTTTTTTCAAGAAATTGCGACAGAATTGGCTATGGCGGTGGATATTATGACAAATATTTGTCAAGATTTCCGATGTGCAGGACTATAGCGGTTGCATATTCATTTCAAATTGTAGATGAATTTGAAGCTGAAGCACATGATATTCGCCCTGAAATTATAATAACTGAGCTGGAGGAAATAACGAGATGTTAAATGAATTGGGCAGAAGAGCGAAGGCTGCTTCCAGAATTATGGCAAAACTTGGTCAAAATGATAAGAATAATGCGCTCCTTGCAGTTGCAGACGCATTGGTAGAGCATGCAGATGAAATCATTGCTGCAAATAATATTGATATTAAAAATGCTATTGCAAATGGTATGTCAGAGGCACTTCAGGACAGACTAAAGCTGACTCCCGGAAGATTTGAGGATATGGCAGAGGGTATTAGACAGGTTGTTGCTCTTGAGGACCCTATAGGAGAGGTTATCTCTATGAAGCAGAGACCAAACGGCCTTATGATCGGTCAGAAGAGAGTTCCAATGGGTGTTATCGGCATTATATATGAATCAAGACCAAATGTTACGGTAGATGCCTTTGCTCTTTGCTTTAAAACCGGGAATTCTGTTATCCTAAGGGGAGGTAGTGATTGTATTCATTCAAATATTGCTCTTGTGAAGGTAATAAGACAGGCATTATCTGATGCTAATGTTACTCCGGATGCAATCAATCTTATTGAGGACATCGACAGAGAGGTTGCAAGACAGTTCATGCGAATGAATCAGTATGTGGATCTTCTTATTCCGAGAGGAGGAGCAGGACTTATCAAAACCGTTGTAGAGAATGCAACCATTCCCGTAATTGAAACAGGAACAGGAAACTGTCACATTTATGTTGACAGCTATGCGGATATCGATAAGGCATTACCGATAATTAAGAATGCAAAGCTGCAGAGATTAGGGGTTTGTAATGCCTGTGAATCTCTGGTTATTCACAAGGATATAGCTGAAAGAGCAGTCCCGTTAATTGCAGATATGCTTAAGGTGAATGATTGTGAGATTAGAGGTGATGAGGCGGCAATGACTTATTCCTCATATATTGTTCCAGCCACAGAAGAGGACTACGGAACAGAATATCTCGCAAAGATAATTTCTGCTAAGATAGTAAATTCCGTAGATGAAGCAATTGAACATATCAATACATACAGCACAGGACATTCCGAAGCAATTATTACAGAAAATTATAGCAATGCACAGAAATTTCTGTCAGAGGTAGATTCAGCATGTGTATATGTCAACGCATCCACAAGATTTACAGACGGCTTTATGTTTGGATTCGGGGCAGAGATAGGGATATCTACGCAGAAGCTTCATGCAAGAGGTCCCATGGGATTATTAGCACTAACATCTACTAAGTATATAATATATGGAGATGGACAGATTAGAGAATAAAATAAAGGTAAGGAGAGCTTTTTGATGAATAATATGAAATTTACAGGTTCAAAGGAGTATGTTGCTTCTCCGGAGCTTATGTCTGCAGTTGAGGTTGCCAGGGCATTGGAAAAGCCTTTGCTTATTAAAGGAGAGCCGGGAACAGGTAAGACAATGCTTGCTGAAGCCATTAGTGAGGCATTTGGCATGGATTTATATATTTGGAATATCAAATCTACCACAAAGGCTCAGGATGGATTGTATGTATATGATACCATACAGAGACTTTATGATAGTCAGTTTGGTGCAGAGGGTGTAGATGATATTAAGAAATATATCAAGCTTGGAAAATTAGGTGAGGCATTTAAGGCAGACAAGCAGGTTATATTACTCATAGATGAGATTGATAAAGCTGATTTGGAATTTCCAAATGATCTGCTTTGGGAGCTGGACAAGATGGAATTCTATATCCATGAAACCAAAGAGACGATTAAGGCAAAAACAAGACCGATTGTCATTATTACATCTAATGCTGAGAAGGAGCTGCCGGATGCATTTCTGAGAAGATGCATATTCCATTACATAAGCTTCCCGGAAAAGGAAGAGATGGATGAGATTGTTAGAGTTCATTTTGAAAATATTGATGATAATCTCTTAAACCAGGCAATGGATACATTTTATTGGATTAGAAGCTTGAAGGAGGTAAGGAAAAAACCTAGCACCTCTGAGCTTATTGATTGGTTAAATGCTCTTGTATTGGGTGGAATAGATCCTGAAACCATAAGTACAAAGCTCCCATATCTTGGAGTATTGATTAAGAAGGATGAGGATTTGGCTGTAGTTAAGAAGAGGAGTATCAATTAGTGTTTACTGACTTTTTATATGTATGCCGTGAAAAAGGCTTAAAAATATCCATGACGGAATGGATTACATATATGGATGCTCTGGACAGGGGCTTGGCACATTCTTCCCTGGAGGGAATGTATAATCTTGGAAGAATGATTTTGGTTAAGACGGAATCGGATTTCGATAAGTTTGATATTGCTTTTATGGAATATTTTAAAAATGTCCATTATGGGGAAGAATTACCTGCAGATATCATGAAATTCCTTGAAAAGGGCGATATGGACACCTCTAATTTAAACAGAGAGGCTTATCAGTACATTGTCGACAGAGAGATGGAAACCACCAAGAGAATGTTTCGTGAGCGAGTAGCTGAACAACGCCAGGAACACAATGGAGGTAATTACTGGATAGGAACAAGCGGAGGCTCTGCCTTTGGACATAGCGGTCGTAATCCGGGAGGTCTCCGTGTGGGAGGTAAGCCGGGAATGAATTCTGCCTTTCAGGTTATGGGAGAACGGAAATATCAGGATTTCAGACACGATAAGACCTTGGATATCAGACAGTTCCAGGTGGCATTTAGAAGACTAAGACAATATTCTGCTAAGCTGGATGTAGCCAAAACGGAGCTTGATTTAGATGGTACTATTGATGCAACCTGTAACAATGGTGGATATCTTTCGCTACAGTTTGAAAAGCCGAGAAAAAATTCTGTTAAGCTTCTTCTGTTATTTGACTGTGGCGGTACTATGCTGCCCTTTGCAGAGCTTTGTAATGATTTATTTCAGGCAGTTCATAAAGCAAATCATTTTAAGGATGTTAAGACCTATTATTTCCATAATTGTATCTATAGTAAACTGTATAAGGATGCAGAGTGCGAGATAGGTAATTGGGTAGATTTGGAATATTTGTTTCGACATACTGACAAAGATTACAAGGTAATAATTGTCGGGGATGCGCAGATGGCACCTGAAGAGCTGTTTGACCTGAATGGTAATTACAGAGGTCCAAACGATGGCAGAAGCGGTTATGAATGGAATAAGCTCTTTAGAAGTAAGTATAAAAAGGCAGTTTGGCTTAATCCCAGATACCATGGCAAATTGAACGAGCTTTCCTGGATGGAATCCGAGAGGACCTTAAGTGAAATTTATAATATGTATCCGCTCACTGTAGATGGATTGAAAAATGCAATAAATAAGCTTATGGCACCGAGATAATGACATTGCACTTATATTATATTAATAAGTTTGATTTTATCTTAAGCTGCATGATAAATCTGTAATTTGAATAAAGTGATAAAAACGAGGTGTTTACTTATGGGAGAAAATAAAAAGGGTGTTGGACTGGTATTGGCCGGTGGCGGTGGAAAAGGGGCATATCAGGTTGGCGTTTTGAAGGCACTGAAGGAAAATGGTATGTTGGATGAGGTAACCGGTATATCCGGGGCATCTATCGGGGCTGTAAATGCATTTTTATATGCCATGGAGGATATTGATATCATGTACAAAGCGTGGGATGATATAGATATGCTTACCTTATTTGATGTTGACCTTGAAATGCTTGTTCAGAACAGACCTTATTTTTCGAGAGATGAAATGATTAAGCTTATCTCAAAATACATTGATTTTGATAAGCTTAAAAACACTAAATATAAAATATTTAATTCCATTTGCAGGATAGACAGTGCTTCGGATAAAATGGTTGCAGAATACCGTGATGTAACCTCGTATGATGATGTTGATTATATTAAAAAGATACTCCTTGCATCTACGGCATTACCTATTATATACGAGGCAGTTGAAATAGACGGAAGCTATTATAGAGATGGTGGAATATGTGATAATGAGCCTGTAAAGCCCTTATATGACTTAGGATACAGACAGTTTATCGTTATTGGTATGACGCAAGGAAAGGTATTTAATCAGAATAAATGTCCTGACGCGGAGGTCGTTGCCATATATCCAAGCTATGATTTAGGCAGTCTAATAGACGGAACCTTAAATTTTACCGAAAAAGCAGTTAAATTTAGGGAAATGCTTGGCTATAAGGATGGTCTAAGAGCTTTGAAAACAAAGTTTCAGAAGGATGATATGTATATTAGAATGGAATCGGTTTTAGCACAAAATGATTTAAATGAAATCAAGATGCAGCTTAGGACAGAAATGGTTTATAAAGCTGCTGAAAACAGCATAAATTCAAATATTGAAAAATTTAATAGCATAGCAAAAAAATATGAGAATTTTTAGCGTACATTATTAAAGGAGGTATTCTTATGACAAACAACATTATTACAATCGGAAGACAATTTGGTAGTAACGGTCGTGAAATAGGGCGTAAACTGGCCGAAAAGCTGGGTATACCATTTTATGACAAAGAAATATTGGGTGAAACTGCCAAAAATTCAGGATTAAGTGAAAATATTCTGAAGAGTCTGGATGAAAAACCAACCAAAAGTTTTCTTTATTCATTAGTTATGGATCCTTACAGCTATGGCTTTACAAGTACAGGATACCATACAAACCTTAATCAACAGGCATTTCAGGCAACCTATGACACCATTAATAAGATTGCCCAGGATGGACCATGTGTAATCGTAGGAAGGTGTGCTGATTATGCCTTGAGAAAGGATTCAAGATTGGTGAGGATTTTCATATATGCACCTCTTGACAAGAGAATTGAGACAGTTTCAAAGAGATTTGATTTAACACCTGAGAAGGCAAAGTCTCAGATTATTAAGGAGGATAAGGGTAGGGCAGCATATTATAATTACTATACATCGAAGAAATGGGGCGAAGTGGAAACCTATGATATTTGTATCAACAGTAGCCTTATGGATATAGATGATACAGTAGATTTTAT
>JBJENB010000152.1:0-1604 GCA_051879975.1 Wujia sp. | reverse complement strand
TAAGACAAGGAAAACCGTTATAGTATGTGGTGATATGAATGTGGCTCATAAGGAGATCGATTTAAAGAACCCTAAGACCAACAGAAACAATGCCGGCTTCACAGATGAGGAGAGGGGGAAGATGACAGAGCTTTTGGATTCCGGCTTCATAGATACCTACAGGTATTTCTATCCCGATGTAACGGAAATATACTCATGGTGGTCTTATCGATTTAAGGCAAGGGAGAAGAATGCCGGATGGCGTATTGATTATTTTCTGGTATCAGAGGATGCAAAGGATAAGCTGGTTGATGCAGGAATTGATACAGATATCTTGGGGTCAGACCATTGCCCTGTTTGGGTGACTGTTAACATGAAGAATTAATCCGGTAATTGTTGAAAATGATTGACGGTTTTAATGGTATTTTGTTATCATACAGATAGATGATTTTGAATGGAACCTATAATGCTTTGGAGGTATAAGGATGGTATATACAGTAACCTTTAACCCATCTCTTGACTATATTGTAGACGTGACAGATGTTGTGATGGGGGAAGTAAACAGAACGAGTCATGAGAATATTCTTCCCGGCGGAAAGGGAATCAATATGGCTGTTGTGCTGAATCATTTTGGCGTTGACACAAGAGCAGTTGCATTTACTGCCGGATTTACCGGTGAAGCATTGAAGAATCTGCTTCAGGATAGAAATATCAATTCCGATTTCATAGATGTAAATGAGGGTATGACTCGTATTAATGTTAAGGTAAGGTCCAATGGTGAGACTGAGATAAACGGCAAGGGTCCGGTTATCACACAGCAGTCAGTGGGTGTACTGTATGAAAAGCTTGATTACCTTGATTCAGAGGATTATCTTATACTGGCAGGAAGTATACCGGCATCACTTCCGGATACAACCTACATGGAGATTATGGAGCGTCTGGATTACAAGAAAATCAATATAATTGTTGATGCTGAGAAAAATCTGGTGCTTAAGGCACTTCCATACAGACCATTTTTGGTTAAGCCGAACATTCACGAGCTTGGGGATATGTTCGATGTTACCATCTCAGGTAAGGATGATATTTATAAGTATGCAGGACAACTGATGGAGAAGGGTGCAAGAAATGTCCTGGTCTCTATGGGTGGAGACGGAGCAATTCTATTTGCAGAGGACGGACAGGTTTACGAGGCTGCTGCTCCTAAGGGTGACATTAAGAATTCCGTTGGCGCAGGTGATGCCATGGTTGCAGGCTTTTTGGCAGGTTATATTCAGACAGGAGATTATGGTTATGCCTTTAAGCTTGGCGTTTGTTCCGGAAGTGCCAGTGCTTTTTCAGAAGAATATGCTACTAAGGAAGATGCACTAAAGCTTTTGAAAGAGAATTTTAAATAAAACATAATATGACTATGAATAGGGAGTTTCTATGGGAAGCTCCCTATAATTGCCCTATAGAAAATCCAAAATGGACTTGTCCGTTTATCTACAGGAAGATTGGTAAATGAGAGGATTTGACACACTATGAATATTCTTACCGTTGACAGTATTACAAAGGCTTACGGAGAGCGAAAAATATATGATGAGGCTTCTTTTTTTCTCCAGGAGGGTGAGAAAGCGGGAATTATC
>JBJENB010000151.1:0-1607 GCA_051879975.1 Wujia sp. | reverse complement strand
GAAATAATACGATTTACTTCTTTGGGATTGGTAAAGTCTGTGGTAGGATATCTTTTGCTAATAATACACTCAATCACATTATCCTCATCCGGCAAACACTCATCACAAATTTCCATAGTTGAAGCTTTATCTATCCCCTTACAGGATAAATCATGCATCAGCATTCTTCTTCCCTTCTTACCGGAATATTCATTAATATATGCCCTCGCATAACGCATATCATCTATGTAGCCATACTCCTTTAACTTTGCCACTGCACTCATTATCTCTTCATCGTCAAAGCCTTTTATTCTTAGCTTATCCACTATCTCCTTGCTCGTCCTGTCCTTAAAAGCTAAATAATTGGCTGCTGCATCAAAGGCATTATTTGTCATCTTCTCCCACTTCCACATCAATACCGCACTTTACTCTTACCAGATGTTCAATCTCTTTTGTAAACTCCGGATGCTCAATCATATATTGTTTTGTATTTTCTCTTCCCTGTCCGATTTTTTCACCATTATATGAGTACCATGCTCCTGCCTTAACTACAATATCATGAAGAACAGCCAAATCCAGAATGTCACCTTCTTTTGATATTCCCTTACCAAACATAATATCAAATTCGGCTTCCTTAAAAGGCGGTGCAATCTTGTTCTTGACAACCTTCACCCTGGTTCTGTTGCCGACTACTTCACCACCGGCCTTAAGGGTCTCAATACGTCTGACATCACATCTGACAGAGGCATAAAACTTTAATGCCCTTCCACCAGTAGTTGTCTCCGGATTTCCGAACATAACTCCTACCTTTTCACGAAGCTGATTAATAAATATAACTACACAATTAGACTTACTTATAATACCTGTAAGCTTTCTGAGAGCCTGTGACATAAGACGAGCCTGAAGACCAACATGTGCATCTCCCATCTCACCGTCAATTTCAGCCTTCGGCACAAGCGCTGCAACAGAGTCTACTATGATAACATCAACAGCACCTGACCTGACCATGGTCTCTGTAATCTCCAAGGCCTGCTCACCATTGTCAGGCTGTGATATGTATAAATTGTCAATATCAACACCTATATTGGATGCATACACCGGATCAAGTGCATGCTCCGCATCTATAAATCCAGCTATACCACCAAGCTTTTGAACCTCCGATACAACATGGAGTGCTACAGTAGTCTTACCACTTGACTCCGGTCCATATATCTCTATTACTCTTCCTCTTGGCATACCACCTAATCCAAGTGCTATATCTAAACTGAGAGAACCTGTAGGGACAACCTCTATATTCAAATTAGCCGACTTGTCACCCAGCTTCATAACCGAACCCTTACCATATTGCTTTTCTATCTGTGCCAAAGCTGCATCCAATGCTTTTAATTTTTCTTCACTAGCCATAAAAACCTCCTACATGAACATATGTTTGTTTTAATATAATATATTACATTATCGGGACTCTGTCAATACCCAAATCGAATTTATGTTCGATATATTAAAATAATATGCTTTCTATATTTTACAGTATGGTTGTCCACATTGTAAAGCTCCAAATCGGAGCAAATTTCCTGCTTTTTTATAAAAAATGTAGCCAAATTGTATAACTGTATTGCAAAATGTAAAAA
>JBJENB010000150.1:0-1611 GCA_051879975.1 Wujia sp. | reverse complement strand
TACCTGATTCAATCTTGGAAAAATCCAAAATATCATTGATAATTGTAAGCAATGCATTGCCTGACGATTTAATCTGATGTATGTATTCCCTTGCATTTGGTGGCAAATCCTCTCTTAAAGCCATCTCAGCCATACCAATAACGGCATTCATAGGTGTACGTATTTCATGGCTCATATTGGCAAGGAAATCCGCCTTCATATTCGCTGCTCTCTCAATCTCCCTGTTAGCAACCTTTTGCATATATCTACCATAGGCAATATCAGATAAAACACTTGCTATATTGAACAGGAAATCCGCAGCCCTTTGCACTGTCTCCCTACTTACCAGATTTACGCTTTTGGCAGCTGAAACATACTCATCGGGATTAATACCTAGCTCCTGCGCTACTGACGCAAATTCAGAATAATCCCTAACCTCAGTTAATACCTGCCCTCCTATAAAGCTACCAATCATTTTACCCTTTGCCATTATCGGTGCCGCAAAATCAACTAAGCCGGCATGACAACAATAGGAAACGGCTTTTCCATCCCTAAGTGTAACCTCTGCACCATATTTATCACAGTACTCGCACCTCTTGCGTCCCTCCTCTGACTGTCTCGTGTAATTCATACAGAAATCCGTAAAATTCGAGCCCTTTGTAACAGGCTTGCCATTGTAATCTGTGGTAAGTGCAGCAAGTCCCGTCAGGTCAGAAAATGCATCCTGTATCCTCTGCAATGTGGCAACGTCTATCAGATCAGTCAGATATAATTCTTCATCATATTCAACACCCATACCATTCACCCCGAATTATTTTATATTCTTTCTTATTGTATCAAATAACTTCTCCCTATCTATGGGTTTTAACAAATATCCCTGTGGTCTTAAGGTTAAAACCTTCTGAATCTTTTCCCTGTCAGTTATACCCGTCAAAAAAATAACCGGAATATCATCAAATCTTTTCATGCTCCTTATCTTACTAAGTACCTCAGCTCCATCCTCCCCGGGCATTTCATAATCTAAGAGCACTAAATCTGTATTTTTGCTTTCCAGATATTTCAATGCAATCTTACCACTAACAGCCGTTGCAACATCATAATCCTCATGTAGTTGCTCTTTCAAAAGCCGTAGCATCATCGGGTCATCATCAACAACAAGTATCCGCCTTCTTCTATTTGGATTAAGGACCGTATCTGAAGTCGAATTTTCTCCTGTACCTCCACGCTGCTCACTCATTTCACGAGCCGGTTGCTGCTCCTTTTTCTTAGCTATCCGCTCTTCCGCTTCCCGTGCAAGCTTATTGAGAAATTTGATTATACCTTCCTGAATATTCTTGGCAGAAATTGGTTTTTTCAATATCAGGTCTGCAATATTCGTTATTTCCTGTCCACAATAATCCAGCTCTTCCTGACCGCATATTACGACAAAAGGCTTTCCCTGTGCTGTGTAGTGTCTCTTTGCTGTCAAAATGTGTGTCAAATATTCCCTGCTCTCCATGTTAATACAACAGCATACCACATCCGGATTAAAATACTTAAGATGACTAATAATATCATCAAATCTTGTAGATGTAGTCTGCACCTCAAAGCTATCATCCATATGATAAAAAAAATCATCAAAAATAATATTAT
>JBJENB010000149.1:0-25674 GCA_051879975.1 Wujia sp. | reverse complement strand
GCATCTGCCTTACAAGCAGAGGGTCACAGGTTCGAGCCCTGTAGGTCCCATTTATTTAAAAAGATAATTTAATATCTATGCCGACATGGCTCAATTGGCAGAGCAGCTGACTTGTAATCAGCAGGTTATCAGTTCGATTCTGATTGTCGGCTCTCATCATTTTTATGATGATATGGGCGGATTCCCGAGTGGCCAAAGGGGACAGACTGTAAATCTGCTGCATCTTGCTTCGGTGGTTCGAATCCACCTCCGCCCATTTAATCAAATATCGCGGGGTGGAGCAGTCTGGAAGCTCGCCGGGCTCATAACCCGAAGGTCACAGGTTCAAATCCTGTCCCCGCTACTAATTACATAAGATAGCACATGCCCAGATAGCTCAGTTGGTAGAGCAGAGGACTGAAAATCCTCGTGTCACTGGTTCGATTCCGGTTCTGGGCATCTTTTTTATTTCACGAGCTGTAGTCTCGTGTTTTTTTATTTGATATATGAAGCGCGCATGAAAATTTATCTTGACATATTTATGTGTAGATTACATCATGGAGTAAGGAACAGTACATCTATTATGGAGTAGTTTACATAAGTATAGGAGGAAGGCCATGAGTGTAATTAATATTGACAAGCTTACACGTGACTATGGTAACGGAAAGGGTATATTTGATGTGTCCTTCCGGGTTGAAAAAGGGGAGGTGTTTGGCTTCCTTGGACCAAATGGGGCAGGTAAAACAACCACAATACGACATTTAATGGGCTTTATTAAGCCTAAAATCGGAAGCTGCACCATTGACGGTATGGATTGCTGGATGGAGCGGGATAAAATACAGAAACGTTTGGGCTATATTCCCGGAGAAATAAGCTTTTTCGATGATATGAGCGGAATAGATTTTCTTAATTTTGTGGCTGATTACAGAAAACTTGGCAGTGATACGCGTCAGAAGGAGCTGATGGAGCGTTTTGAACTTGACCCAAGAGGTAAGATAAAGAAAATGAGCAAGGGAATGAAGCAGAAATTAGGAATAATTGCTGCATTTATGCATGACCCTGATATACTTATTTTGGATGAGCCCACCAGTGGACTGGATCCGCTAATGCAGAAGCGTTTTATCGAGCTGATTGAGGAAGAAAGGAAAAATGGTAAAACTATTTTGCTGTCCAGTCATATATTTGAAGAGGTTGAACGTACCTGTAACCGAATCGGAATTATCCGAGCAGGAGAAATTGTGGCAGTAGATTCTGTGGAAACATTGAGAGAAAGGCATTTACATTCCTATACAGTTACTTTGGATAATCCTGAGCTTGCAGAGGCATTTGCAAGGGATTTTGACGGTAAATGTGAAGGCATGAAGGTTACTGTGGCTGCAAAACAGAGCCTGGAAACAATCTTTATGCATTACTACGGAGGTGATGAGGATGCTTAATCTGACTTTATATAAAAGGGAAATGAAGGGAAGCGTGAAGCTGCTGGTTATCTTTGGTGCCATTATAACAATGTATGTCACCATGATTATCAATATGTTTGATCCTAAAATGATTGAGACCTTTGACAAATTTACAGAGATGATGCCGGAGCTTATGGCGGCTGTTGGAATGGATTCAGGAGCTACAAGTCTTCTGGGCTTTATGATTTCCTATCTGTATGGCTTTATCCTCCTAATTTTTCCTATGGTGTTCTGCATACTTCGGGGAAATGGTCTGGTTTCGAAATATGTGGACAGAGGCTTCATGGTAACCCTTGTGTCAGCTCCGGTTAAAAGGAGGACAATAATTTTTACACAGCTGTCAGTGCTTCTCAGTGGAATTCTTATTCTAATACTCTACATAACCGGTCTTGAGCTTTTAGTTGCAAACATAAGCTTTCCGAGTGAGCTGGCAGTGTCAGAGCTTTTGAAGCTTAATGGAGGGTTGCTCTGTCTACAGCTTTTTATTGGAGGAATATGCTTCCTGTCATCCTGTATATTTTCCGAAGCAAGATACAGTGTAGCTTTTGGTGCAGGGATACCTGCTCTGATGTATATACTTCAGATGCTTGCAAATGTAGGAGACAAGGCAGAAAATGTAAAATATTTTACCTTCTTCACCCTATTTGATGCCAATGGTATTGTGGCAGGAGATAATGGGGCTATAGCAGGAGCTATTGTATTGTTGGTCGGCGCGATTGTTATGTATTATGCAGCAGCGGTAGTTTTTTGTAGAAAGGATTTACATATTTAGAATGTAAGCCCGTCGACATGATAGAACAAAGAATTTTGCATGCGAAACTCTCACGCCACGTTCTGGCGCGCGAGTGTGCAGCTTTAGAGGAGCGTATTTTGTATCGACAGCCTAGTCGATACGAAATACGCTTATTATTTTTTTGACACATTCAAATAGATAAGGTTTATAAGTGTCAAGGTCTACAGGTTCATTTTCGAGTATAATGGATTGTCCGGTTCCGCTTATCAGCTCTACAATGGTGAATAGCATAAGATCCGGATCCTTCCAATTTGAACCATCAGCAGTAATAAGCTTCATGTATTCTGTCTTTATATCAAGGTCTTTCTTAATTTCTTCACGATTCATAGCTTTTTTGTAAAATCCATAGGTAAGATTTTTATTAATAAATTTAAGCAACATCTTGTCTTTACAAAGCTCTGTCAACAAGTCATCTGCAATAAAAACCAGCTTATCCTCTACAGAAGCTGCTTTGTCGTGCTTCTCCAAATCATTCAAAGCGTGCAGTAAAACCTGTTCTGCTTTCTGGGCAACAAGCTTTTCAATTAAATCTTCCTTATCTCTAAAATAAAAATAAAAGGTTCCCTTTCCAACGCCTGCGTTTGCTGCAATTTCTGAAATGGTGGTGGCTGCAACCCCTTTGTTTGTAAATAAAGTATATGCATGCGTCAATAATGCATTTCTTTTTTTTTGTTTGTTTTCCTCTGCCTTTCCCATTGGAAAACCTCCTGTATAGATAATTAGACTGTCATTCATTGAGCTATGAAAGGCAGTTCTTATTGTTAATAATAGCGCATATTTTAAAAAAAGCAACATAAAATTGACCAAAAGTCAAAAAAATTCGAAAAATATATTGACCAATGGTCAAAAATTTGTTATAGTTCCCTTTGTAACACAATAAAAAATTGACTATTGGTCAAAAAATGAGGTGAGGAAATGCAAAAATTATCAGAAAAAATAGTAAAATACCGTGTGGCAATTTTAATTGTAGCGGTCATTCTTCTTATTCCTTCTGCCATAGGCTTTCTCAATACAAGGGTAAATTACGATATACTGTATTACCTTCCGGATGACATAGAGACTATGGAGGGACAGGATATTTTGATGGATGAGTTTGGCAAGGGTGCCTATGGTCTGTTTGTGTGTAACGGATTATCCACTAAGGATACAATAAAGCTTGCAGACAAGATAGATGAAATAGACCATGTAGCAGAGGTTATTAGCTTTGACTCCCTTACCAACGGGCTTGTGCCTGAGGAAATGCTTCCTGAGAAGGTTAGAAATATCTTTTATTCAAAGAATGGTGACGGATGTCTGATGTTTATTTTCTTTGATACCACAAGCTCTGCAGATGAGACTATGGATGCAATAGAGGAGATACAGAAGGTGGCCGGAAAAACCTGCTTCCTATCAAGTATGGCAGTTACTTGTCTGGATACAAAGAATCTGGTTGAAAATGAGATGTTTATTTATACTGCAATTGCAGTAATACTTACAATGCTGGTTCTGTTTTTAACCACAGATTCATTTATGATTCCTGTTGTATTTATGGTTAGTATAGGAGCGGCAATTATCTATAATCTTGGAAGCAATGTAATCCGAGGTGAGATTTCGTATATCACTATGGCATTGGTTGCAATACTTCAGTTGGGTGTTACAATGGATTATTCGATTTTTCTGTATCACAGCTATCTGGAGGCCTGTAAATACGAGGAGGATCACAAAACGGCTATGGCAAAGGCCATTACGGCAACCATAACCTCCGTTACCGCTTCCTCACTTACAACCATTGCCGGCTTCCTGTCAATGTGCTTCATGACATTTACCTTAGGACTTGATATGGGAATTGTAATGGCTAAAGGTGTAGTAATAGGCGTAATTTGTTGCGTGACAGTTCTTCCGGCTTTGATATTGACCTTTGACAAGGTGATAGCTAAGACAAAACATAAGGATCTTGAAATTCCTACTGCCGGAATATCTAAATTGGTTACTAAAAATTATATTGTTGTTGCAATCCTTTTGCTGCTTCTTTGGGTACCTGCAATATATGGCTATTCTAATATGGATGTTTACTACAAGCTGGATGAGAGCATACCCGAGGATCTGCCGTCGAGAACAGCCAATGCAGCTCTTGCAGAGGATTATGACCTGGCATCTGTTTCCATGCTTCTTGTTCCTGCGGATATGAAGTCAAAGGATGTTAAGGCTATGTTAAATGACATAAATAATCTTGAGGGAATTGAATTTGCAATCGGACTTGATTCGGTAATCGGTTCAGCAATTCCACAGGAGGCGCTGCCGGAATCCATAACATCTTCACTGGAAACTGAAAATTGGAAGCTTCTCTTAGTGTCATCAGCATATGAGGTGGCAACGGATGAGGTTAATGCTCAATGCAGAGAGATAAATGAAATTGTTAAGGACTATAACGAGGATATTCTCGTTATAGGTGAGGCACCTGCAACCAAGGATTTGGTTGAGATAACAGATAAGGATTTCACAACAGTATCCATAGTTAGTATTGGCGCAATATTTGTACTTATACTTATTGCAACAAGATCTGTAACGCTTCCTATCATTCTTGTGCTCGTGATTGAGCTTGCCATATATATCAATGAGGCCTGTGCATTTTTTACAGGAACAACATTACCGTTTATTGCTTCCGTATGTGTAGGAACGATACAGCTTGGAGCTACGGTTGATTATGCAATACTTATGACTAACAGGTATAAGCAGGAGAGAATACTTGGCAGAAGTAAGGCTGAAGCAGTAAGGACAGCGGTGGATATATCCCTCAATTCAATCTTTACCAGTGCCCTGGGCTTCTTTGCCGCAACGATAGGTGTAGCAGTTTACTCGGATGTGGATTTGATTGGTTCAATATGTATGCTGCTGGCAAGAGGTGCCATAATCAGCATGATTATCGTTAATCTGCTTCTGCCTGCTTTATTCATGATATTTGATGGTTTGATTCTGAGGACCACGAGGGGAATGAGGATATGCATTGAACAGGACAGACGAAGGCTTGAGGAATAGGCTAAGATAGAAAAAAATGGAGGATATGGCTATGAGAAATATAAATAAAATAAGAAAATCTGTAGCAGTTGTATGTGCCACAACAATGATGACCACCATGCTTGTGGGCTGTGGCAGTAAGGAAACCAGTGAGGGAAATAGCAAATCAGAGAATTCACAGAAGGATATGCAGGTGCTTGAAAACACACTGGTAAATCACAGTGCGGAGGCAGGAAAAACAGAGACGGTATATGTAATGATGGACGCTGACGGAAATATCAACAATACTGTTGTAAGTGAGTGGCTCCATAATCCGGATGGTTCTGAAATAATGCCGGATATGACCAATTTGTCTGATATTGAGGTTGTAAAGGGTGATGCGACCTATACAACCGATGGAGATAGCATAAAGTGGAATACGGCAGGTGGAGATGTATTCTATCAGGGTTCAACGGACGAAGAGCTTCCTGTATCAGTTTCAGTTTCCTATGAGCTTAATGGTAAAGCTGTAAGTGCTGAAGCTCTTGAGGGAGCAAAGGGACATTTGGTAATGACCTTTGATTATACAAATAACACAGCAACAGAGGTTACAACCGCTCAGGGGACTTATACAATCTATCAGCCCTTTGCCATGATTTCCGGAGTAATCTTCGATGGTGAAAAAGTGTCAGATGTGACCGTTGATGGCGGTAGTGCCGTAAATGATGGTGAAAGAGTTATAGTATACGGAACTGCATTTCCGGGATTGTATGAAAGCTTGGGAGTTGAGGAGTATCTGGAGGATGACAGCGACATTTCCCTTCCTGATAAGGTGGTAATTGAAGCAGAGGTAGACAATTTTTCAGCTCCTATTACCATGACGGTAGCAACCAATTCTGCACTGAATCAGCTTAAGCTTGACGAGTTAGGAAGTACAGATGATTTCAATGTGTATATGAGTGCTTTAACTGATGGAATGGACGCACTTGTGGAGGGTGCTGCTCAGCTTGACGAGGGTGCAAATGCACTTTCTGACGGACTTACTGAGCTTCAGGGAAATGTACCAACCTTAACCTCCGGTGTTGCTGCATTATTAACAGGTGCAAAGAACCTGGCGGACGGCTCGGCTGCACTTGCAGCATATAATGAAGCAATCAAGGAAGGACTTACGGCTATAGCAGATGGCTCAGCCATGTTATACACAACACTAACCTCAGAGGATACTAAGCAGAGCATAGCGGTATTATCTCAGGGACTTATTGATTTTGGAACGAATCTCAAGGCTCTTGAGGAGGGAATAGCAGCAGCAAATGCAGGTTTAAATCAGATTATTGAGGGTTACAGTTATGCTGATGGTACAGACCTTGCAGCACTCCTTGCGGGGCTGGAGCAGATGGCACAGGTAATGGAAACGAATGCCCAGAATGCATTTGATGCCCAGCAGATTGACCTTGACACATATACGGCACAGCTTACACAGGCAGGATATATAAGAACACTTGTAACGACCTATAAGGGACTATATGACAGTGTAGGTACTGTCAGCACAGGCTTAAACACTGCTTCTGCAGGGCTGACAGCTCTTAGCACAACCTATGAGAATACACTTAAGCCGGGAGTTGACAGCGTTATAGCAAAGCTTTCAGATATAGCAACAGCAGTTGGACAGATTAACACCGGTATAGCAACCTTAAATACAAATCTCATATCTTATCTGGATGGCGTGGTATCTCTTGCGGATGGATCAAAGTCGCTGTACGGAGGAATGGTATCCTTAAACGGAAGTATCCCGGCTCTTGCCACCGGAGTAACTCGGCTTGTGGAAGGCGCTTCTACTCTTGCTACAGGAACAGGTTCGTTAAATGACGGAATCATACAGTTCAATAAGGAGGGCATAGAGGTTATATCCGACCTGCTTACCGAAAACCTTGAGGTGACTGCTGACAGAATACAGGAGATAGCAAAATATGCCCAGTCCTATGGAGCCTTCGGCGGTGCTCTTCCTGATGAGGATTGTCAGGTGGTATTCATCTTCAAGACTGAGTAGGATGATTCAAAACAGTTAAATAAAGAGCCATATAACTATATATAGTACTCATCACGGTTCGTTACCCTCGCTTCACATCAGTTTTATATGCGAGGCATCGACGACGATAGAAGTGTTTGTCGTCTCCTGCCTCGCAGAAAATTCGTGAAGCTCGGTCTCTCACCTACCGATGTCGTACTATATATAGCTATATGGCTCTTTTTTAGTGTTGTGGATAAAGATGTCTGTCTATTGCGACTGCTCAATTATCCACCACGAAAGATTTAATTGACAAATTGGATAAAATAGAAATAATATGTCTTATGGTAACAAATTCTTATGACGATACAGGAGGAAGAAATGGGTAGTTACGTAGAGTTTAAGAATGTAGGGAAGATATATCAGACAGGTGATGTAAAGATACAGGCATTAAATGATGTCAGCTTTGAGATAGAGAAGGGTGAAATATGTGTTATTGTAGGTCAGTCAGGTGCAGGTAAGACAACCTTACTCAATATCCTGGGCGGAATGGATAGGCTGACTAGCGGTAAGGTTATGCTTGACGGTAAGGAGATTTCCGGATATGGCAAGAAGCAGCTTGCAAACTACAGAAGACAGGACATCGGTTTTGTATTTCAGTTTTACAATTTGATACCTAATCTCACTGCTATAGAGAATATAGAAATTGCTTCGGAGATTTCTAAGGATCCTTTGAATCCGGAGCAAATTTTGGACCAGGTGGGACTAAAGGACAGAAGAGATAATTTTCCTGCTCAGCTTTCCGGAGGAGAACAGCAGAGAGTTTCTATAGCCAGAGCACTTGCCAAGAATCCAAAGCTTCTATTATGTGATGAGCCAACAGGAGCACTTGATTATGAAACAGGTAAGGCAGTCTTAAAGCTCCTTCAGGATTGCAGCAGGGAAAAGGGGATGACAGTTGTAATTATTACACATAATTCAGCTCTTACTGCCATGGCAGACAGAGTAATCAAGGTTAAAAATGGTAAGATTGCCTCAGTAGCAAAAAATGATAATGTGGTATCAATTGAAGATATAGAGTGGTAATCAGTGGGTGACGCAGATGAAGAATGCATATTTAAAAAATATATTCAGAACAATTCGAAACAGCATGGGAAGATATCTTGCAATCCTGGCAATTATTGCTTTGGGAGTGGGATTTTTTTCAGGCTTAAAGGTTACAAAAACGGAGCTGGTTTTGACAGCAAATACTTATCTGAAAGAACATAATATGTATGACTTTAAGTTGTTATCCACCTATGGTTTTACAGATAGAGAAGTGGAATATATAGAGTCGGCTGACAGCGGGCTTATGGCAGAGGGCTCCTATAACGAGGATTTTATTTTTGTGGATGAGGAGGCTGGAGGAAGCTCAGAATACATTTTAAAGGCCTATTCCATGCCGGCTAAGGTAAATACTCTGGCAGTTCGCAACGGAAGATTGCCACAGGCTGACAACGAATGTGTGGTTGACAGCAGCATATTTGGAGAAAATATGATTGGTAAGCAGCTAAAAATATCAGACCACAATTCTGATGATACCCTGAGCTGCTTCAAATATGATTCCTATACGGTAGTAGGTCTCGTAGATTCACCACTGTATTTTAACAGTGAGAGGGGAACTACAACCATAGGAGACGGTAAGGTTGATGCCTTTATATTCATACCGCTGGAGAGCTTTGAATATGAATGTTACAAGGAGCTTTTTGTGAAATGTGACAATAACTACGAGATATATACGGATGAATACGATACATTCATTGAAGAGAAGACTCCGTATATTGAACAGCTTTTAAATGAAGTTGGGATGATGAGATATGAGGAGCTTCAGACCAACATAGATGACATTTATGACATGGCTGTTGCTGCGTTGGAAAAAGAGGTTAAGGATGCCATAAGACCTCAGGTTGAGGAAGAAATACGAAATCAGCTTGTTGAGGAGTACAGGAATCAGGGCTTGACAGAAGAATTGATTGAGGCTAGCTTTGATGCGGGAATTTTTGAGGTGCCACAGGACATTGTTGAGGAAAAGGTCAATGAATTGGCTGAACCTGAGATTAAGGCACTTGTTGAGGATATTGAGATTACAGAGCTTGATGAGCCGGAAGGTATGATTATCGACAGGTCATCAGATGTTGGTTATGTGTGTTATGATAATGACACGGATATTGTCAGTGGCGTAGCAAAGGTATTTCCGGTATTTTTCTTTCTGATTGCGGCATTGGTTTGCTCTACAACCATGACTCGTATGGTGGATGATGAAAGAGGACAGATAGGAACCTTAAGAGCTTTGGGCTACAGCAACGGAGCCATTACTTCTAAATATATGATTTATTCCGGAAGTGCGGCAATTATAGGATGTATAGGTGGCTTTTTCGGTGGCTGTTATCTTTTTCCGGCAGTAATATGGAAAGCATATCATTTGCTATATGATTATGGTGGAACCTTGGAGTTCTATTTCTCACCGTCACTTCTGGTAATCTGTATAGTTGTATCTCTTATTTGTTCCATGGGAGCAACATTTTTTGCAGTTCGAAGTGAACTGACCAATATGCCTTCGGAGCTGATACGTCCTAAGGCACCGGCTGCAGGAAAAAGAATACTGCTTGAAAGGGTAGGATTCCTTTGGAAACATATGAAATTTTTACACAAGGTTACAGCTAGAAATGTTTTTCGTTTTAAGAAGCGTATGCTTATGATGATTGTAGGATTAAGCGGTTGTACAGCCTTGGTTCTTACAGGACTGGGAGTAAGGGATTCTGTGACAAATCTGGCAGAGTTTCAGTATGATGAGATTGAGGTACATGATTTGGAGGTTACGCTGTCTCACGGTATGACGGATGAATTAGCCAAGGAGCTGGAAGAGAAGACAGAGGGATTCGTTACAGGTTATTCCGGAGTATATCGTACTTCTGTGGAATATCGTTCAGATGATACAATAAAGACAGTTATTCTTACCGTTTCAGCTGAGGCTGATGTAACGGATTATATGAACTTTGCCAGAGACGGAAAAAAGGTTAAATATCCGGGATATGGGGAGATTATGCTTACAGGCAAAATCGCTTCCGTAGCAGGAGTGGGTGTCGGTGACGAAATAACGCTTACCTATAATAACAGGGAGATAACACTTAAGGTTTCGGGAATATATGACAACTATGTATGGCATAAGGCATTTATTACACCGGAAACCTATGAGGATTATTTTGGAGAGGAATACAGTGCAAATACAATTCTTGTGAATACGGTTAGCGATGATGCTGCCTATGAGTCAGGTGCGGCAATTAGTAGTCTTGAAGGTGTAATGGGCGTAATGGTGGTGCCGGAGCTAAAGACGAGAATTGCAAATATGATGAGTATGCTCAATGCCGTTGTCTGGTTGGTTATTGGCTCTGCAGGAGCGCTTGCATTTATTGTTTTATTTAACTTAAGCAACATCAATATTTCAGAGAGAGTTAGAGAAATTGCGACCATCAAGGTTCTGGGATTTTATCCGGGCGAAACCGGTGCATATGTTTTCAGAGAAAACCTTGTACTTACGTTAATGGGAATAGTGGTGGGACTTCCACTTGGAGTTTTGCTACATTCCTATGTGATGAATCAGATTAATGTTGATATGATAGACTTTAAGACGGAGATATTCCCGATAAGCTATTTGTTATGTACTGTCATAGTTCTTGTTTTTCTTAAGGTGGTAGACCTGGTAATGAGGAAAAAAATCGATAAGATAGATATGGCAGAATCGTTAAAGTCTGTTGAATAATTACTTAAGAAGGTCAAAATAATATTTACTGTAAAAAGAGGACTTAAGCTATGGATAATGTAATGTTGGCAATATGGATTCCTTTTTTGGGCACTGCTCTGGGTTCCATGTGCGTATTATTTTTGAAAAACCAGTTGAATGAAAAGGTACAGAAGGTTTTGTCGGGCTTTGCCGCAGGAGTCATGGTGGCAGCCTCCGTATGGTCCCTTCTTATACCTGCCATTGAACAATCAGAGGAAAGTGGCATGGGAAAGATAGCATTTTTTCCGGCTGCATTAGGTTTTATATTAGGAATATTTTTTCTTCTGCTGTTAGACCAACTGATACCTCATCTCCACGTAAATGAGAAGGAAGCAGAAGGACCAAAGGTAAACCTGAAGAAATCGACTATGCTTATTTTGGCAGTTACTCTCCACAATATACCTGAAGGAATGGCAGTAGGTATAACCTTTGCAGGTGTTATATCAGGTGACGGAAATGTAACCTTTATGGGCTCATTGGCACTAGCCATTGGTATTGCCATACAGAATTTCCCTGAGGGTGCCATAGTATCAATGCCGTTATGTTCTTCAGGCGCAGGAAAGGGTAAGGCAGTATTGTATGGTGTTCTGTCTGGTGTTGTTGAGCCGATAGGTGCCATAGTTACAATATGTCTTGCACAGTATCTTACAGGGGCTATGCCATATTTGCTCGCCTTTGCAGCCGGTGCAATGATGTATGTGGTTGTGGAGGAGCTTATACCGGAATCCATGGAGGGAGAGCATACCAATATTGGAACCATTGGCTTTGCATTTGGCTTTGTGTTGATGATGATCTTAGATGTGGCACTTGGATAATTGTATAACGGAGAGTACTATGACTGAACAGGAACAGATAATTGAATATGCAGAGAAGCTGATGCGGCTTGCCCAGGACACCATAATTGTCAGGTTCAGATTCTTCGATATAGCCTTGGCTAAGCTGAAGCATGAAGCAGTGGTTGGTTTAGGTGGATATGTCACTGATGAGAAAACACTTTTTTATGACCCGGCTACGCTTCTGAAGGATTATCTCAGTGAGCCCAATATTGCCGTAAGGCTTTACCTGCATGTTATGCTTCACTGTGTATTTATGCACAGAGGAAGATTCGATAAGACGGATGAAAATTATTGGAATCTGGCAGCGGATATTGCTGTTGAGAATATTATTCTGGAGTTGGATATGGCTTCCTCCGGTCTTTCCACCGATGAGGAAGCCTCCAATACCCTTAGACTGCTTAGTAAAAATGTTGACAAGCTTACGGCTGAGAAGCTTTATAGAGAGTTTATGGTACACGGACTGTCAAGTGATTTGGAAAGTAAGCTCAAGAGGCTGTTTACCATAGATAATCATGAGGGCTGGAGAACGAAAAGCACGAAGGAGGAGATAATAATCTCTGAGGAGGAGTGGAGGAAGATTGCCAGAAGAATTAAAACCGATATTGGAACCTTCTCCAAGGGCAAGACAGAGTCTGAGAGCCTGGCAGCAGGAGTTGAAGAGGCAACGAAGGATAGATATGATTACAGAAAGCTCCTGGAACGTTTTGTGGTAAACGGCGAGGAGATGACGGTTAATGATGATGAGTTTGACTACATTTATTATACCTATGGTCTGACAACCTATGGAAATATGCCTCTGGTGGAGCCGCTTGAATACAAGGAGGTCAATAAGGTCAGGGAATTTGTGATAGCTATAGATACCTCCGGCTCCTGTAGCGGGGATATAGTTAAGAGCTTCATTCAGAAAACCTACGAGATATTGAAGGGGACTGAAAATTTCTTCCACAGGGTAAATGTTCATATCATTCAATGTGACAACGAGATACGCTCCGTGGCGAAGATAACCTGCGAGGAGGATTTCAAGGAATATATGGAAAATGCCAGGATAGTTGGGTATGGCTCCACGGATTTCAGACCGGTTTTTCAATATGTGGACGAGCTTTGTGCTCGGGGAGAGTTTGAAAATCTCAAGGGCTTGATATATTTTACGGACGGATATGGAGTATATCCTGAGCGTATGCCGGATTATGACGTGATTTTTGCTTTTTTGAATGAGGATGAGTATAGGGCAAAGGTGCCGGCATGGGCAATTAAAGTGGTTATGGAGGATGAACTAAGTGAATATTAACGAGGCTAAAACCTATATAAAGAATTCGATACAGATATATCTCAAGAAGGATGAATTTGGAGATTACAGGATACCTGTGGTGAGACAGAGACCGATATTTCTCCTTGGTGCACCGGGAATAGGAAAAACGGCTATTATGGAGCAGATAGCGGAGGAATTAAATATTGCGCTTGTCTCATATTCAATGACACACCATACAAGGCAGTCAGCTCTGGGACTTCCATTTATCAAGCAGAAGAAGTACGAGGGTATAGAATATGATGTTTCAGAGTATACCATGAGTGAAATCATTGCTACCATCTACGAGGTAATGGAGCAGAGTGGAGTGAAGGAGGGAATCCTTTTTCTTGATGAGATTAACTGCGTATCTGAAACGCTTGCCCCATCTATGCTTCAGTTTTTGCAGTACAAGGTATTTGGCAAGCATAAGGTTCCGGAGGGATGGGTTATTGTTACAGCCGGAAATCCGCCGGAGTATAACAAGTCTGTAAGAGAGTTTGATGTTGTCACCATGGACAGACTGAAGGTTCTTACCGTGGAGGCAGATTACCCTACATGGAAGGAATACGGAGCAGAGAGAGGAATTCATGGTGCTATTCTGAGTTTTCTGGAAATTCACAAGGAGTATTTCTACCACATGGCAACCACAGTCAAGGGTCGTTCCTATGTTACGGCCAGAGGCTGGGAGGATTTATCTGAAATCATAACCATGTACGAGGAGGATAAAATCAAGGTTGACGAGTCGCTGGTTGCCCAGTATCTCCAGAATGAAAATATTGTTAAGGAATTTACAGCTTACTATGACTTATATAATAAATATAAGAGTGACTACAGAATAGAGGAGCTTTTAACAGGAAATGTCAGTGATGAGGTTATTGCCAAGGCGGGCAGGGCTGCCTTTGACGAGAGACTTTCACTGGTGGGAATGCTTATGGATCAGCTGAAGGCAGAGATGAAGGAGGTTGTATGCACCTCGGATTATCTGCAGGAGCTTATGCTCCCTCTTAAGGCTGTGAAATCTGCTGAGGCTGTGAAGGACATGCTTCTGGTTCAGGAAAATGCAAGGCTTAAGGCGATGGAGAATCGTGAAAAGGCAAACAGCCTGTCTAAGCAGGAGAGAAGAAAGTGTAAGCGCATAATAGCATTTCTCCAAAATGTAAGAAAGGATATAATCAGTAAGGGCATAACAGAAAATGAAGAAGCCTTTGCGTATATTAAGGAGCAGTTTGACAGCCAAGTTGCGGAAATGAAGAAGGATGTTTCGGAAATAGATGTAAGACTTCACAATCTATTCTCCTTTGTGGACAAGGCCTTCGGCGAAGGCAACGAAATGCTTATTGTGGTAACGGAGTTTACAATGGGTAATTACAGCTCAAGATATATCAGTATGTTTGGCTGCGAGGACTATCACAGATACAATAAGCTGCTTATGGTTTCCGACAGACAGAAGGAGTTAAAG
This sequence comes from Wujia sp., assembly GCA_051879975.1. Lineage (GTDB taxonomy): Bacteria > Bacillota > Clostridia > Lachnospirales > Lachnospiraceae > Coprococcus_C. The sequence goes on along the minus strand of JBJENB010000149.1, from coordinate 11,064 downwards.
GATAACATAGTAAAGCTTTTGGATTATGAGAAATGAATACACATATAATAAAACTGAATACAGCTTAACCTTCCAGATTGGTACAGAGGCTGATGATTTCATGACACCGTGTCAGGAGGAGCATTACGCCGTGATTACAGGTTGCCGTGGAACGGCAGCGACAATTGACATACCGGAGGAGGTTATTGCAGAGGGGGTGACCTTTAAGGTCAGATTTATAGATAAGAAGGCATTTCTCGGAAATGGCTCTGTTGTAAAAATAATCATTCCTGCCACGGTATTAGGGATAATGGATTGGGCCTTTGCCCAGTGTGACAGTCTTGAATATGTGGTGGTTAAGGGGGAGAACAGAACGGAAACATTGTTTGGCAGACAGGTTTTTGAGGACAGCAGAAGGCTTAAGCATATCTGCATTAACACCGAGGAAACCAATTCTCTATCGGCCTTAATGGGAGCCATTCCCTGTCGTCTTCCGGATGAGCATTTGCTGTCGGATAAGGACGCAGGCAGCCCTCATTGGTTTGCCAAATGGGATGGAAAGCTTGCCGCATTCTTAGACGAGGAGGACAGCGAGGGATATACAAATCTTGCTCTCTGCGGAGAAGAGGATATTAAAAGTGATGTTCCGGAATATGTAGCTGAGAAGAGAAGAAAGAAATGTGAGCTGTGCTTCCTAAGACTTATGAATGATGAGCTTCTGGAGAAGGAATACAGAGACAAATTTACCAACTATATTTTAACTCATAAGAAGGGCGAAGCCTCGGACGATGCATGGCAGCTTATATTGCTTGAGCATGGTGACGATATGAGCTACTATAGAATGTTTGAGAAGCTGGGCGGAATCAATGAAGATAATCTGGATGCCATGCTGCTTGATATGGGTGAGCGACATGCAGAGGCAAAGGCATATCTGATGAGCTTAAAACATGATACCATGTCACAGGATATATTTGCAGGCTTTGAGCTATAGCTACAAAGCCTGCATTATTATATTAATAGCGGCAGGGACATTGCTGACTACAAGACCTGTATACTTTAGAATTTGATAAAATATGCACAAAAATAACAATATTTACCACATTTTTTAGAATTATTGTCTATTTATTTATCCCTTTTCTAGTGATATGATATTTCAGGATGATGAGGGTTGGAAAGGTATGCCCTTACCAAATTAATTTTACTTGCGTTCGTATCATGGCCCGGGCAATGCCCAGGTCATGGTCGTTCTGCGTTATAAAATACAGGAGGAAGACGAGATGTCACTGGAGCAGATTTTAGCAGTTTCAATTTTTGCAGTAATGTTCGTGCTCGTTGTAATGGACAAGATTGAAAAGCACATTGTAACACTTGCCTGTGGTTTATTGACACTGATATTGGTATTTGGTGTTGCGATGCAAAGCATGGACGCTGTAGTGAAAACCCTTAACTATGAGAGTATCTTCACGAAGGGCTTCTGGATTGGAGAAGCGGGAGAGTCATCAGGAGTTGACTGGGCAACGATAATATTCCTTGGTGGAATGATGATAATGGTCGAGGGAATGGCCAAGGCAGGTTTCTTTAGATGGTTGTGTATGAGACTTGCGAAGATGGTAAACTACAGAACAATTCCACTGTTTATAACCTTTATGGTAATGTCGGCAGTGCTTGCCATGTTTATAGACAGCATTACGGTTATCCTTTTCCTTGCTGCCGTAACCATGGAGCTTTCTAAGCTGCTTAAATTTAATCCTATACCAATGGTTCTTTCTGAGATATTCTGTGCGAATCTTGGCGGTTCGGCAACCATGTGCGGTGACCCGCCTAACATAATTATTGGCTCTAAGCTGCATTATTCCTTCGTGGATTTCCTTACCAATACGGGCTTTATCTCAGGTGTAAGTCTTATAGTTGTTGTTATTTATTTTTATCTTATCTTTCATAAGGAACTCTCTAAGACAGAGGGTGAGCCAATAGATACAGCCAGTATCCCGGATCCGAAGGAAGCAATCACCAATATGAGAGATTTTATTGGAAGCAGTATAATATTTGGATGTGCGGTGGTTATGCTTGTTACACATTCAATGACACATCTTTCCGTTGCGTTTATTGGAGGTGTTATAGCAATTGTTACCCTGATTTTTAACTTTAAGGATATCAAGCACGTTTTAGCAAAGGTGGATTATAAGATTCTGCTTTTCTTTACCGGATTATTTATCGTTGTTGGAGGATTAGAGCAGACAGGAATACTTGAGCTTATCGCCAACTTTATCAGCGATGTAAGCGGTGGACATATTAAGGTTATGATTGCGATTATTCTCTGGGTATCTGCAATTGCTTCTGCGTTTGTTGACAACATTCCTTTTGCTGCAACTATGGTTCCGATTATTCAGGACCTTGCCGGCAGTGACCCGGTATTGCTTGCAGTGCTTGCATGGACACTTTCAATGGGCACAGATATCGGTGGTGCTGCAACTCCAATCGGAGCATCTGCAAATGTTGTCGGTACATCTGTTGCAGCCAAGAACGGACACAGAATAGGCTGGGGCAAGTATTGTCTTGCATGTGCGCCGGCTATGATTATTGTTGTAACGATATCGATGCTGATGATATTTGCGAGATATTGTTAATCAAACATAATTTATATATTATAATCTATTTATTATATATTTTTGCAGTAAGCAGCTGGTTTGATGCTGTGAACAATTATAAAAGAGACAGCTTTCCTTGACTTAGAAGTATAAGAAGGCTGTCTCTTTATTAATTATGAATAATAAATATGATTTAAAAAAGTATATTATTTTATTAAAAAGTATTGACAACGATGTAAAAAAGCAGTAACCTATTTAGGTTACTAATTTGTGAGACAACCAAAAGAAAGACTAGTTGAGGATTTTATAGACAAATATATATAAGAGGAGGGGAACTTATGAGGGGAGAATTGAAAAAAAAGGTAGCTGTAATCCTAAGTGTAGTAATGGTGATGACGTTAATCCTGGTGCCGGAAAAGAGAATAGTGGCTGCCACGAATATACCTTTTGGGCTACAAATTGAAATTATGGAAGGAATAATTGATGATTCATCTTATACAGTCGAAGGAGTATTGAAGGTTAACGGAACTGTTACAGGTAGTATTTCAATCCAAGGTTACGGAAATGTCATTGTTGGTTCCACCGGAGAAGTGCAAGTCAGTTCAGGCGACGCAATATCTATATCAGATTCCGGAAGTCTGAAAAATTCCGGGAAGATTGGAAGTGTGAATTCCAGCAGTTCTGTTGAAAATACAACTGAAGGAGAGATAGAACAAATAACTTTGACTGGTGGTGAGCTGTCTAATTCAGGAAAGATTGGAAGTGTGAATTCCAGCAGTTCTGTTGAAAATACAACTGAAGGAGAGATAGAACAAATAACTTTGACTGGTGGTGAGCTGTCTAATTCAGGAAAGGTAACAAGCATAGCTGCACTGGAAACTACCATAAATAATTCAGGAACCATTGGTAGTATTGAGGCGGAAACTACAAATGTCGAAAACAGCGGAACGATTACAACATTCAAGGTAAGGGATGCATATGATACATTGACCATGACAGCGACAAGCCGGATTACCAATTTGAGTTGTACTTCCGGTACGTCACCAAAACTTACTATTATTGCTACAGAAGGAGCAAAGGTAGGTAATGCAGAAATTAATATGAACTATCTTCAATCCTCTTCAAGCGGCAGCGTGACAATTACGGATTCTTTGATAATGAGAGAAATTTACGGGGCAACACCTGATATTCCTGCCGGTTTAAAATTTAATGTAGAAAGCGGAACAAAGATTACAAAGACATCGGAAACAGATAAGTGGTATGTATACTATGGTGGAAAAAAGTATTTGTTTCCGACTACAGCATTTTCTGACAAAACAATATCAGATTTATATAATATGACTGTGCCAACAGATACAATTGCATTAGATGATTTGACCGTTGGATATTCAGCTGAGGAGACTTCGACAGATACATTTACCATAAGCAATACGGGTATGTGTAAAATGAGCTGGAAGCTTATTGCGATACCTGATAATTTTATAGAGTTATATGATGAGAACGGGACACAGCTTGAGGCCGGAAATGCAGTCACTCTTGCTGGTGGTGAGAGTCGGACAATCACAGTAAAAGCAAAGACAGATAAGGGAGCTGATAAATATAACGGAAGTATTAGTTCAGAAATCTGGACGGCAGAAGCAGCATCTGCTTCTGATAATACATTGATGTCTGAGTCGGAAATTAATATAACCTTAAACGTAAACAAAAAAATGGGTTCGGGAACGATAGAAGTTAATGATGTATATTATGGAACTCCGGTTACATATACAGCTTCTTCTGATACAAATGATGGAGGTTATACTGTAAAATTTAAGAAGAGAGATGCATCAGAAGACACATACTCGACAGAGCTTCCGACTGAGGTGGGCGAGTACACGGCAAGAGCAACCTTTGCCCAGACGGACATTTATGAAGAATATGTGGCAACAGCAGATTTCGCAATCCTCAGAAAAGATGGCTCCGGTACGGTTACTGTAGATGACATCTATTACGGAGAAGAAATCAGCCCGGTTGTAACATCTGCAACAAACGGAATAGACAATGTGACATTTGAATATAAAGAAAAAGATGCCGATGATGAGACCTATACCGCAACAAAACCAACACTTGCAGGTGAATATACGGTGCGTGCAACCTTTGCCCAGACAGAAGCATACAATGCGGTAATAGCAACGGATGATTTTACCATTTTCAGAAAAACGGGTTCGGGAACGATTAAAGTTGCTGATATCTATTACGGTGAGACATTAAATCCGGTTGTTGCATCGGATGCAAACGGAACGGTAAGTGTAATCATCGAATATAAGAGAAAAAATGCCGGTGATGAGACCTATACCGAAACTGAACCGACACTTGCAGGCGAGTATACTGCACGTGCAACCTTTGCCCAGACGGATGAGTTCCTGATAGCAACAGCAACAGATGATTTTACAATTTACAGAAAAACGGGTTCGGGAACGATTAAAGTTGCTGATATCTATTACGGAGAGACATTGAATCCGGTTGTGGCATCGGATGCAAACGGAACGGGAAATGTAACCATCGAATATAAGAGAAAAGATGCCGGTGATGAGACCTATACCGAAACTGAACCGACACTTGCAGGCGAGTATACTGCACGTGCAACCTTTGCCCAGACGGATGAGTTCCTGATAGCAACAGCAACAGATGATTTTGAGATTTTTAGAATAGAGGGCGAAGGAACGGTTACAGCGTCAGACATCCATTATGGTGAAACAATAAGTCCGGTTGTAACATCCACAACAAACGGAACGGACAATGTGACGTATGAATATAAAGTAAAGGGTGCGGCAGACACGACATATACACAGACAGCTCCAACGAAGGTTGGCACATATACGGTGCGTGCAACCTTTGCGCAGACAGATATCTATAATGCAGTAACGGCGACGGGTGACTTTGAAATTCTCAGAAACGAAGGAACCGGAACGGTTACCGTTGAAACAGTCTATTATGGGGGAACTATAAGCCCGGTTGTAACATCCACAACAAATGGAACAGATAATGTAACATATGAATATAAAGTAAAGGGTGCGGCAGACACGACATATACACAGACAGCTCCAACGAAGGTTGGTGCATATACGGTGCGTGCAACCTTTGCGCAGACGGATATCTATAATGAAGTAACGGCGACGTGTGATTTTGAGATTTCATATCTTGAAGCACCGGAGGCACCTTACAGCATAAGCGGTAAGCAGGGAGCAGACGGATATTATACTTCTGATGTAATAATCACACCGGCAGAAGGATATTTAATCGCAGAGACGCTTGATGGAAATTATAGAGAAGAACTGACAGTGGGCGAGTCTGAAGACAAATTTAACATTTATCTGAAAAAGATTGCCACCGGAGAAAAGACGGCAGCAATACAAGTGACTGTAATCAGGATAGATATGGATTCTCCTACTATATTGAATGCAGGTTCCGGAGAGAAGATATATGGCGAACAGGTGGAGGTTATTATTAAAGATGATAATCTTGCCCGGGTGCTCGTAAACGGAGAAGCGGTCGAGTTTGAAAATCATATGGCAATTCTGCAGCTTTCCTCTAATCTCGGAGAGGAAACCTACGAGATTATATGTATTGATGCTGCAGGGAACACAAGTAAGACAACAATTGTGGTTGCAGCAGACTGGATGAAGGAAAGAACGATTCCGACAGGTTCGATGGTAAGACTGAGTACGGAATATTCCTACCATTTAGGAGGAGGAACCTGGCAGGTGGAAGGCGATGGCACGTCATATGCCGGAGACAGCATATTCTATGTAAGCAGTGATGGAGAATATACATTTACAAAGATTGACTAAGTAGACAAGATTATGTAAATATAATTCATGGATTGTAGGGGTTTGTACAAAATAAGTGTAGATGTCAGCGAAACATCTGCACTTATTTTTTATAATAGTATTAAGAAATCCTAAAATATATAACTGAAATTGAAAAAAATATTGATGAATATTATGAGTCGATTCAGATGGGATTGCCGGCTTTGTATTATTCGGGGCGTGATAATCCACCACATCCAGAGATTTGGATTAATTATTTTCTGCGAATGGTTCAGCTTTATTCAAATAAGGTATGCGATTTTACGTATGATATTCCACAACGGTATCTCCGGCATGAATTATAGTTTTTCCGTCAGGGATAATGTTATGACCACCACGTATAACCATGGCTATGATTTCATTTGTAGGAAGATTAAGCTCCGCTATTGTCCTGTTGCACCATGGATGCCTTGAGTCTATATGGATTTCTTCCAGCTTCTCCGTTGCCTCTGATTCATAAGCGGGGACACTTAATATTATGTCATCTCCGGCGGATATTATGGTATCACCTCTCGGAATAATAGTATCATGGCCTCTTTTTATCATGAGGGCGAGGGAGCCTGTAGGCATGATAACATTTCTTATTTCCTGACCAACCCAAGGATGTGAAGCAGGTACATACATTCTCATAAGGGTCATATTCGACTCTTCCTTATAATCGTTAAAGGTCTTTCTTACATCAATGGTGTCATCCACCATGTCAAGCTGTCTTGATACAAGTGGAAGCAGAGTTCCCTGAATTGAAACGGATAAGAGTGTAACCATAAATACTATATGGAAAATGTCGTAGCTGAGAGTTACGCCGCTTGCAACAACGGTTATAGCAAATACGGATGATGAGGCTCCACGGAGACCGGCCCAGGCAATGAGCAGACACTGTTTTACGGAACACCCCCAGGGAAGTAATAGCAGGAAGGTTGCAATGGGCCTTGAAATCAGCGTCAACACAACAGCGATGACGAGAGCGGTTGATATATTGTGGGGCATGAGGTGCGGAAAAGTAAGTAGTCCCAGCAGGAAGAAAATAAGTATCTGTGCAAGGCTTGTTACACCGTCAAAAAAAGGAATCATTGATATTTTATTCTTAATATTGCTGTTTCCTACAATGATTCCCATGATGTAAATGCTTAGATATGGATTACCGCCAAGAAGCTGTGTTCCGGCATAGCATATAAGAATCATGGCAATCATAAAAATTGTATCAAGTCCCTCTGCAATAAGGGCGGTTTTCGTCAGGAAAAATAAAGTAAGACACGCCATGATAAAACCAATAAGAATACCTAGGGATATCTGTAAAATGATGGTGACAGCAATGTTTGTGCTTTTTCCCGCCCCCATTAGACTTATTCCGACAACTGTAAGAAGATATGACAGAGGGTCATTGCTTCCGCTTTCCAGCTCCAGAATAGATGCGGTTCCGTCCTTTAGGTTCAGCTTCTTTTTACGCAGGATAGAAAATACACTTGCAGCATCAGTTGATGAAAGGACGGCACTAATCATAAAGCTTTCCTTGTAGGATAGGCCCAGTGCAAGCCTACATATAACGGTGGTTACCAAGGCGGTTATGACAACTCCTAGGGTTGACAGAGCTATGGATTTGGCTGCTACATTTTTGGCAAGCTTCCACTTGGTGTTGAAGCCACCATAGAACATTATGAACAGTAATGCTATGGAGCAGATTTCCTCGGCCTGTTTATAGTCGTTAAACTCAATCTTAAACAGACCGTCACTGCCAAAAAGCATACCGATAAACATGAAGAAAATAAGAGCAGGCAGACCGAATCTACCGGAAAATTTTTCTGCTAAAATGCAGAGAAGGAAAACAACAGCTACCAACAGGATTCCTATTGACATACAAGCACCTCCTGCAGATTATTTCTCTTGGTTATTTCTTTGGTTCATATAATGATTTTTTAGACAGGAATAGGTTTCATCACTTAAATCATGCTCAACACGACAGGCATCTTCAAATGCAACCTCACGACTTACTCCTAATGTCATAAAAAAGTTGGCGAGAATATTGTGTCTCTCATATATTTTCTGAGCTATCTCCATGCCCTTATCAAGAAGGGTTATATGACCATTTGTATCTATATTTATGTATCCGTTGACGCGAAGATTTTTGAGGTATACACTTACACTTGGTTTAGAGAATCCCAGATGATGAGCAACATCAATTGAGCGTACGTATTCATTTCGCTGGCTGAGATATAAAATTGCCTCTAAGTAATCCTCGGCGGATTCTTGAATTTTCATTGTCGATACTCCTTATAATTTATACATTTTATATAGTGTTTTAGAATAAATATATTTTCATAGTAACATAGTTATTTTTTTTATGCAAATTAAAGGAAATAAAATGGTGAAAAAATGCTTGACAAATTGGTTAGGGTATACTAACATTGTGTCGAAAGAAAAAGTTAGCAAGGGCTAACTAAACTTATATGCTAAAGCATATACTGTTAATAACCGGGAGGTGGAAGCAATGGCATTGACAATGGCACTTGAGGGTGATGTAAAAACAATACAGCGTTTTATGGGTAAAGAAAGTGTTGTAACCAGACTTCGTGAGCTAGGCTTTATTCCTGGAGAGAAGGTTCAGGTTTTAGGTTTTAACCCAAGTGGTATGATACTTATGGTCAGGGGAGTTAAGGTAGCTCTTGACAGAAATCTTGCTTCAAGAATAATAGTGTGTGACTAGCTTGATGAAAAGAGGATAGCAATATGAAAAGAAAGGATGATTTTTGAGATGACATTAAGAGAATTAAGACCGGGTCAAAGCGGTACAGTTGCTTCAATCAAGGGTTCAGGTAATATCAGAAGACGTGTTCTGGAAATGGGTGTTACTCCGGGGACAAGGATTGATGTAATAAAGGTAGCCCCACTTGGGGATCCGGTGGAGGTAATGCTGAGAGGCTATGACCTAAGTCTTCGAAAGGAAGAGGCAGAGGCCATTGAGTTAAAATAATTATATTGTACGGTAAAAAGCTGCAGACTTAGGTCTGCAAATTATTTGTAATAGAAGTTAGCTAATACTAACTAAATAGATTTTGTAAGATCATACACAGATAAGGAGGGATAATCGTGATAAAGGTAGCATTAGCAGGTAATCCGAACTGCGGTAAGACTACATTATTCAACAATTTGACAGGTTCAAAACAGCACGTTGGCAACTGGCCGGGCGTAACTGTGGATAAAAAGGAGGGTGTGTATAGGAAGAACAAGGAAATCCATATTCTGGACCTTCCGGGTACATATTCACTTTCTCCGTATTCAGCAGAGGAAATCGTTGCCATGGAGACAATTACCGGTAAGAATGGCGAAAAACCGGATGTTGTTGTTGATATTGTTGATGCAACTTCGATAGAGAGAAACCTTTACCTTACACTTCAGATTATGGAGACGGGAGTGCCTATGGTGCTTGTTCTTAATATGATGGATGAGGTTGAAGCAGCAGGAACAAAAATTGATATAGCAGGGCTTTCAGCTGAGCTTGGTATTGATGTTATTCCTATGATTGCAAGAAGCGGAAAGGGAATTGAGGAGCTGATAAAGGCTATTGAAAATGCAAAGCCGGCAAAGAAACTTGATGTATTTGAGGAAATACGAAAGGTTGAGGAAGCGGCTGCCAAGGGTAGTGACGAGGATAAGGAAGAGGCAGAAATTCAGGTTGCAGACCTGAGATATAAGACGATAGACCGGGTGGTTGGCAAGACTGTTCAAAAGCAAAAACATCAGAATAGCAGAGTGGAAACCAAATCCGATAAAATTGATAAGGTTCTTACCAACAGAATACTTGGTATCCCACTTTTTCTTGTGATTATGTATATAATGTTTGCCTGTACATTTAGTGAGAATTTTTTGTGGTTGGGAATCAACAGCCCCGGTATGTGGCTTGCAGGCGTAGTTGAAAATGTATGGGGAATCATTGTAGATGCAATTGCAGGAGCAATTTCCGGTGCTTCTGAGTGGTTGCAGGCGCTCATTGTTGATGGTATATTAGAAGGTATAGGTGCGGTGCTTGGCTTCATGCCACTTGTACTGGTTCTTTATTTGCTTATGTCCATTCTTGAGGATAGCGGATATATGGCAAGAGTTGCTTTTATTATGGATAGAATCTTTAGAAGATTTGGCCTATCAGGACGTTCCTTTATTCCGCTTCTTATGGGTTATGGATGTGGTGTTCCGGCCATTATGGCGACAAGAACTCTGGAAAAGGAGAAGGATAGAAAGATTACGGCAACGATAACTACATTTATGCCATGTGGTGCTAAGATGCCAATCTTTGCCATGTTTATATCCACAATTTTTGTAGATGATAATCAGACACTTATTAACTATTCAATCTATATTTTAGCAATTATTGTGGCAATTATAGTCAGCCTGTTACTCAATAAGTTTGCATATAAGTCAGAGACTTCAAACTTTATAATGGAGCTTCCGCAGTACAGAATACCTACCTTAAAGAGCGTTCTGATTCATGGCTGGGAGAAGGTTAAGGGCTTCGGTAAGAAGGCAGGTACGATTATCCTCCTTTCAACGATTCTTATATGGGCACTTTCAAGTATGAATACAGGTACATTTAATGGAGATAACAAGGAAGAAACAGGTACTGTATTCTGTGAGGCGGATGATAGCTATCTTGCAAG
>JBJENB010000148.1:0-6026 GCA_051879975.1 Wujia sp. | reverse complement strand
AAGTAATACTGTTAAGGGAATACCTTACTATCAGGCAAGATTAAATGAAATGGTAAGGACCTTCTCAAAGTATATGAACGACCTTACAACTTCCGGAGTTGACCAGGAGGGCAATGAAGGTCTGGATATGTTCACGGCACAGGATGTATATGGAAATGATTACATTCTTAAGGGTACCATGGACGGAACAGGTACCATATCTTCAGCAGATGCAAGCTATTACAGGCTGACATCTCTTAATTGGGAATTAAACCAATCGTGGATAAATGATCCTTCTAAGGTAGTTGTATCCTATAAGGAGGATGTGGAACAGGGTGATGTGGAAGCAAGACCTATCATAGACAAGATAATATTTGGTATGACAGACCAGAACATGTTTAGTCAGGGAACAGTAGCACAATATATGCAGTCAATAACCACAACTATGGCGGTAGATATAGCCAAGATGGAGGTTTTTGCAGCTAATCAGGATGATATACGCTATACCATAGACAACCAGAGAGAGTCAATATCGGGAGTGGATGAAAACGAGGAGGCAGCAGACCTTACCAAGTATCAGAATCTCTATAATCTGGCCTCCAAGGTGATATCAGTATTAAATGAGGTGTATAACAAGCTGATCAATGAAACCGGAGTATAGATTTGCCCTTGGCAATTAGGTTTATGATGAAGGAGTTGACTGAATGAGAATAACAAATCAGATGATAACCGGTAATTCCCTCAGAAACATGCAGAAGAGCATGAATGAGGTAAACAAGACAACCACACAGCTTACTACAGGTAAGAAGATATCTCAGGCATCAGAGGATCCTGTAATTGCAATCAGGGCGTTGAAGCTTAGAACAACTGTAAATCAGCTTCAGCAGTATAAGGAGAAGAATATTCCTGATGCAGAATCGTGGTTTGAGATTTCAGAAACCTCACTTTCCAATATAACGAAGAGGATTGAGGATATTCAGGATTATTGTGTACAGGGCTCAACAGATTCCTTTAACACTACAGACAGAGGGGCTATTATTGATAGCCTAAAGCAGCTGAAGGACATGTTATATGGAGAAGGTAATTCTACCTATGCCGGCAGATATATTTTTTCCGGCTACAAAACTGACAGAGCTCTTACATTTACGGAAACAGAGGATACAACGAAGTATTCCTATGATATTACACAGCATTTCAGTCCTACTGCACTTGACACCAAGAATGTTGTATTAAATGGTGTGGATTATGATAAGTTGGATAATTATCTTGCAGGAACAGAAACCTACAACCAGCCTGACCCGGAAATGGTGTACCGATTAAATCTTGCTTATGAGGGAATAAGTGAGACCAATAGCGCAGGGAATAATGTATTGTCTCTAAGTGCTAAGGACAAGGATGGAAATGATATCGATTTGTCAGCCTTCAATGTTACGGTAAAGAAGGTAAATGAGGCGGCAACATATTATGCGGTTGGACCAACGGATATTAACATTATAGAAGAAACCGGTGAGATAATCTTTGGTGAGGATGTATATAATACCCTTAAGCTGGCAGATGATATATCAGTATCCTATGCAAAGAACAAGGTGGATGCAGGAGATTTGCGACCTGAGCATTATTTTGACTGTACACAGCATGTAGTCCAGACAGACGGAAGCGTGAAGGATATCAATTATACTGCCACAGACGGAAAACAGCCTATATATTATGAGGTAAACTTTAATCAGAGTGTACAGGTTAATACAGAGGGACGGGATTTAATTTCCGAGAATATGACCAACAATATAAATGATTTGATATATGCCTTACAGGATTTGGATGCCGCTGAGAAGGCACAGGTACATTTGAAAAGTATGCTGCAGGATGTGCAATATGCTTCAAATGATGCTGCTGTTGAGCAGATAAATCGTATGCTGTCAGATATAGATGTGGAGATAGCTGTGAGGAAGGAGAATCTACAGAAGACCTTCTCGGCTAACATAACGAATTTCCAGAATTACATGTCCCAGGTGTCTGCAATACAGTCTGATGTTGGAAGCAGAATGTCCAAGCTTACCATGATAAGTACAAGAGTTGATGAGCAGTACGCCTCCTTTAAGGAGCTTAAGTCTCAGAATGAGGATGTGGAAACGGACGCGGCTATAATTGATTTTAATGAGGCAGAGCTGGTTTATCAATCAGCACTTGCAGCCACAAGCAATATTATGACCAAGACCTTGTTAGATTATCTATAAAAATACAGTATGGAGGGACAATAAAATGGTAGCAGAAACTAAATTTTTTGGAACAATAGACATTGAGGATGAGAAGATAATAAACTTCCCTATGGGTATCATAGGATTTGAAAATCTCAAAAATTTTGCTTTGATATATGATTCGGAGAGGGAGGAACGTTCAAAGATAAGCTGGCTTCAGTCCATGGAGGAACCGCTTATGGTGCTTCCGGTTATCAGTCCCTATGTATTTTATGAGGAATACGCCCCTGTCATAGAGGATGAGTTGACTAAAATCATAGGCGATCCGGCAGACGCAGATATATTAATATTTGTTACAATGTCCATACCATCTGACATCACTAAGGTGACTGCGAACCTGAAAGCGCCGATAATCATCAATACAATCAACCGACAGGCTATGCAGGTAATAGTTGAAAATGAGGATTACAAGATAAAGTACAATGTCTATGAGGCAATTGAGAGATTAAAGGCAAAGGCAGGTGAGTAGTATGTTGGCATTATCAAGAAAACAAGGCGAATCAATTGTTATAGGAAATGATATAGAGATTACCATCCTCGAGGTAAAGGGAGATCAGGTAAAGGTCGGCATAGCTGCTCCAAAAAGTGTACCGGTATATAGAAAGGAAATATATGCTCAGATACAACAGTCCAACAGAGAAACTGTTGCTAACCTTGATTTGGAGGGCTTAAAAAAACTGTTTTAAAAGTAAAGTGGGAATATATCACTATGGAGAGTGATATATTGAATATATAATAATCAAGTGTTATAATTGTTGTGAATATATTTTTGGGCAAATGGGTTAATTTTGCCTATACAATTTACGATATATGAGTTAGAAGTAGTTTTAAAGGAGGCTCAGTGATTGCTGAGATGCAGTATACTGGGCAGATTCCCTTTGAGGGAATCTTCACATGGAGGTGAATTAATATGGCAATTGAAGGAATCAGTAGTGCTGTAAATGCGTCAAATGCGCCTAGCAGACAGACTACAGCCAGACAGGCAGATACGCAGGTTGCGTCAGTAGCATCACAGATTAAGGTGGAAACCATAACACCTACAGAGGCAGGAAACAACAATGGAAAGAATCTCTGGGAAGACAAGGACAAGGATAGGGCAGCGGTAAAGAGTGATGGAGAGATAGCACCTGAGAAGGTGAAATCTGCCGTAGATGATCTTAATAAGCAGATCAGAAGTAATATAAAGCATACGAATCTAAGCTTTAAGTATCACGAGGATACAAACAGAATATCCATTACTGTCACAGACAGTGATACAGATGAGGTAATTAGAGAGATACCACCTGAGAAGGCCTTGGATATGCTTGCAAAAGCATGGGAGATGGCTGGCCTTCTGGTTGATGAGAAAAGATAGTAACAGGGGGAATCGTTATGGCAATAAGAATGACAGGTCTCATATCCGGCTTGGATACGGAGAGTATGGTTAAGGAATTGGTGGCGGCGAGTTCTACCAAGGTTGACAAGGTAAAGCAGGAAAAACAAATTCTTGAGTGGCAGAAAGAGGCTTGGCAGAGCCTAAATACCAAGATATATAACTTCTTTAAGGGAGAGCTTACTACCTTCAAAACAAATTCTACATATATGACAAAGAGCGCAACGGCAAGTGATGAGACCAAGGTGTCAGTTACAGCCGGATCAAATGCGGCAAACGGTACACATATTTTATCCGTAAAACAGCTGGCATCATCTGCTTATTTGACGGGTGCTAATATTAAGTCAGGTAATGGTCAGTACGCCACATATCTAACTGCAGGAGTCTCTACAAATTTTGCAGATATGACAGATGCTTTGGGCAATAGCCTGAATCTTGAGGGACAGACTATCACGATAAAAAGCGGTAATGATACAGTTGAGGATTTGACCTTTGAGTTGGGCGGAAGCGGAGACAATGGCGTTGCAAATCTCGATGAGTTGAATAAGAAGCTTCAGGAAACCTCCGGTTACGAGAAATTACAGGCAAGCTATGTAGATGGACAGCTGGTGTTTACGAATGCATCTGCAACAGAGGATGAAGATGGTAATACAATCGGTGAGATTTATACTGTAGAAAGTACTGCTCTTGGGCTTTCCGGTGAGGTAGGATATCAGGTTGATGAGGATGCAGGTCTGACAAATACACTTACAGGTATTTCGGACATGCATTATAAGAAGGAATTTACGAGTAGTGATATATCCGGCACGACCAAGCTGGCTGATATAGGTATTGCTGTGGGTACTTCATTCTTTGTAAACGGCAAGGAATTTGTGGTTGATGATTCAACGACCATGAATGATTTTACTGCAGGCCTGTCAAAGCTTGGAGTAACTGCAAGCTTCGATGAGAAACAGGGCAGAATATACATTAACTCAGCTTCTTCCGGAGCGGATAATGATTTCACTATTACAGCTACTGACAGTAATGCACTTGATATATTGGGTCTTGGTGCTGGAGCAACCAAGATTGACGCACAGGATGCGATAATCGAGTATAATGGTGTAGAATATAGGGGTTCAACCAACAAGTTTGAAATCAATGGATTATCCATTACCGCTAAGGGAGTAACCGGTAAATATAATAAGGAAACCGGTGAATTTACGGATGACTCACCTTTAAGTATAGAAGTAGCTACAGATACTCAGGGTATCTATGACAATATAAAGAAGTTTGTAAATGCATATAATACTCTTATTGATGAGATGAATACCCTTTATAATGAGTCGAAGACAGATTATGAGCCTCTTACAGATGAGGAGCGCTCACAGTTGTCTGATACACAGATAGAACAGTGGGAGGCGAAGGCGAAGCAGGGACTCCTTAGAAGAGACTCAACAATCAGTTCTTTACTCTCTAATATGCGTACTATATTGAATAAAGGTGTAGAGGTTACGATGGCGGATGGAAGTAAGCAAACCTTTACTTTGTCGTCTCTTGGTATAGTTACAGGGGATTATTCTGAGAATGGTAAGCTTCATATATTAGGAGACCCGGATGATGCGACCTATGCGTCAGAGACAAACAAGCTAAAGCAGGCTTTGGAGGATAATCCGGAGATCTTTTCACAGGTGTTTGCAGGAACCAAGGAAAATCAGGGCTTTGGTTATCAGATGTACGATTACCTTAATACTGCCATGAAGCACACTGAGTCCAGCAGTGCTCTTACCTTCTATGATGACATAAGCTTGGATTCTGAGATAGATGATGCTGATGATGAGATAGAAAAATGGGAGGAAAAATTGCAGGCTCTTGAGGATAAGTATTATGACCAGTTTGCAGCTATGGAGACAGCCATGGCGAAGCTTCAGCAGCAGCAGTCATATCTGGCATCCTTGATGGGAACAGCTTAGTAATAGGGTATACATTCACTATATAATTTGGAGGCAGTGTACTATGGCGTATAACAACGCAGCAAAAGCATACGGAAATAACAAGATACTGACAGCTACCCAGGCAGAGCTCACACTTATGCTATATGACGGAGCCGTGAAGTTTGCAAATATTGCCCTTGCGGCGCTTGAGAAGAAGGACTATGAGACGGTAAATACAAATATACAGAAAAGTCGTAATATAGTTGTGGAGCTTACAAGTACGCTTAATCATAAGTATCCGGTTGCCGATGACTTTGAGAGATTATACAACTACATATTTGGACTTCTTGTGGAGGCAAATATGAAGAAGGATAAGGATGTACTGGAAAGGGCATTGGATGAGCTTCGCAGTATAAGGGATATATGGAAGCAGATAATGGCTAAGGAAAAGGGTCCACAGCTTGTGTTGGACACAAAATAATACAATAGGTGGTATGTGAAGTGGAG
>JBJENB010000147.1:0-6045 GCA_051879975.1 Wujia sp. | reverse complement strand
ATAATGCAGATTTCGGTAAGCCTGCCACAAACGGCAAATGTGCTCCATGAGCCTCATCAACAATCAGAAGTGCTCCATATCTGTGCAATATATTGGCAATCGCCTGCACATCAGAAAAAACACCCTCATAGGTAGGACTGGTTATTATCATGGCTGCAATCTTCTCTGTCCTGCATATTTCCTCGACCCTTTTAGCCTTTATATCACTGTTAATTTTTATCCTTGAGGTCTTTTCAACTGCTATCTCCGTCAAATCCGGTGACAGGTATATCGGCTCCAGTCCCATAAGCTTAACTCCGTTAAACACTGATTTATGACAGTTTTCCGCAACGATTACCTTGCCTGCTCTGCACTCTGCTACAGCCGCTATTGCCGACAATATACCGCCTGTGGAGCCATTTACAAGATAGTAGCTGCTATAGGTTTTATATACCTTTGTAAGCTCCTGCATTGATTTTGCTATCATCTCTGTGGGCTCATACAAATCATCCGTTCCCGGCACCTCAGTCACATCCATACAAATAGCTTTAGCGAGGGCATCATCAATAGGTCCGCCCTCGCTATTTAATCCTGTCCATATTCTCTTGTGACCCGGCATATGCCAGGCCATGGGATTCTCCTCCAAAAATCTTGCCAATCCCTCTGCAATATATCTTTTCATGCTTTCACTCTCCACATGATAATACAATATTTCAAATCTTATATTCGTATAGCTTCTTCACAGAATACTATCCAATTATCATTTTCTATGACAGAACAAGCTCCTCAATATCCGTCAGCTTGATAACGGTTAGCTGCGTTTCATCCAAATCCGCTTCATGTATCAGTCTGTTTGCCTGCCTGTTGATTGCATTTTCCAGATAGTTTCTTACTGAACGGGCATTACCAAAATTATCAGGTGTATCACTCAGCACCTTATTGAAGTAATCATTGGCATACGCCAGTGCCTCGTCATCAAACCTGTAATCAAGCTTTGCTGCTCTATTACACATTATTTTAATCAATTCTTCTGCACTGTAATCAGGAAATTCAATTGTTCTGTTAAATCTTGACCTGAGACCCGGGTTCGCATCCAGGAAATCCTGCATCTCATCATGATATCCCGCGGCAATGACAATCAAATCATCCCTGTAATCCTCCATTGCCTTGTTTAATATATCAATCGCTTCCTGTCCGAAGTCTCCCTCTGACTTGTTCGTTGCAAGTGCATAGGCCTCATCTATAAATAGCACTCCGCCCATTGCCTTTTCCACAACCTCCATAACCTTCTCTCCGGTCTGACCCATATATCCTGCCACAAGTCCCGACCTGTCTACCTCCACAAGATGACCCTTTGACAATATACCCAAGCCATGATAAATCTTGGAAAGTATTCTTGCAACAGTGGTTTTTCCTGTTCCGGGATTGCCTAGAAAAACGAGATGATTAGTTGTAGGAGGCAAAGCCAAGCCCTTCTCTTTTCTGATTTTACATATTTTAAGAAGATTGACCAGATTATTGATCTCCTTCTTGACACTTTCCATGCCGGTGAGCCCATTGAGCTCCTCAAGAAGCTTTTCCAGATTTACCTCATTGTCAATAACACTGATATCCTTCTTGGTCTCTTCTGCTGCCATAGCCTTTCTACGATTGTCGATTTCCCCAAGGTTATCCTTTGATTTTATCTCATCCATTGTGAATCCACTGGTATTGTCATCCTGATTAAGGGAGGTCTGTCTTCTGGTAAACATACTGAATTTCTTCTCTTCATTTTTATATACCTCGCCGGAATTGACAAAATCATCTGTCGTTTCCCTTTTTACCTTACTTCCCGGCTTAAATTCTATAGTAGGCTTGTATTCCTCTATCCTGTCATTTACGGTTTCCACACTTCTCTTCAGCATCATGATGTAATCAGACAGGGCATCGATTTCTCCCTTGCTTGTATCCTTATTGCAGGAAATCAAATCATTTCCCACATAATTGAAGGTAGTTATATATAAAGAAACCAAATCATAATAAGAGGTGCTGACTTCTCCGGTTTCAGGGCCAATGTTAGACCTCACAAAGGCGCTTAGAGAAGCCGGAGGATTATAGAGTATACTCATGCCCTTAAGATCCCATTTCTCAGCATATTCATCAATCATGAAGTCATACAGCTGATAACCCATAAGCGCATTGATATACTTTATCTCCTCCTTCTGTATCCTGCCATCCGCATAGGCAAGATAAACGAGGAATTTTAACATATCACTTTTATATGTCTCTGCCAGGGACACCTTCCCATTGGTTCTCACATATTCCGCATGACCTATGCTCTCTGCCCGCTTAATACATAGCTCGTACATCATCCGGCTTTCTTCCTTAACTTTTACAACATTAAATCCCCATTCCATAATCTACATCCTCTGTCCATACTACTAAATGAATTGCCCAAGCTCCATTTTTCCAAGCTCATGAAATAATCTGGCAATCGGTAAGCCAACTACATTATAATAATCGCCCTCTATTTTTTCGATATATTTGGCTCCGAAGGAATCCTGTATACCGTATGCTCCTGCTTTATCCCTCCAGGCAAAGCCTTCTTCACGTATATAACTCCATATTTCTTCGTCTGTCATCGGATAAAAGGTTACCCCTGTACACTCGTAAAATGTATTGCTTTCCTCCTTAGACTTAACGATGGTAACACCTGTATATACCTCGTGGGTTCTACCCTGAAGGAGCTTAATCATATCAAAGGCATCCTGTTCGTCCCTTGGTTTCCCCAATATTTTACCATCTACGGATACTACCGTATCTGCCCCTATAACTATCGGCATAGCTGACTCTTCCTCAGTGGTGTTATCCGTAATTCCCGCTTCATTTCCAGCTGCCATATATTCCTCAAATACTGCCCATGCCTTCTGACTTGAAAGCTCACATACAACATCTGAAGGAATAATACCCGTTATCACCTCATCTTTATTCGAAGGAATGACAGAAAAATGAAACCCTGCAAGAGTCATAAGCTCCCTTCTTCTTGGAGACTGGGATGCCAATATTATTTTATACATATAAATACCTCTGAAAATAACATAATAAATACTATTACAATTATAATAAACTACACATTTATCTTCAAGAGAAATGTGAGTAAAGTGAGGCATCCCACTGTCTGATTGTCCCGTCCTTAATAGCGGTCATCATGCGCTTTTTTACCCCCGGTGCATGATGGTTTATCTCTCTCAAAAGCTCTCTTACATAGGTTCGCTCCGTTGCTCCGTCATAGGGACAAGGGTTCTTTGTCACCGGGAGCTTGTATTTATTCCTAAATCCTATTACATCCTCCACAGGAACATACACCAGTGGTCTTATGAGTGTAAGCCCTGTATCCTCCATATTGGTAACCGGGTAAAAGGTTGAAAAGCGTCCCTCATAAATCAGCGAAAGCAGCATGGTCTCCACCACATCATCCATATTGTGGGCATAGGCAAGCTTATTGCAGCCAAGCTCCCTTGCCTTCTCATTAAAGGCTCCCTTTCTAAGCCGCGCACACAGAGAGCATTTTCCCTCTGTAATCATTTCATTTATCCTTGTGTAGACAACCTGGTATTCCACACCTAATTCCTTACATAATTCGGCTATTTCTTTCACATCGAAATCACCATACCCCAGGTCTACGGTTATCGCCACCACCTCAAAATGCTTTGGATAGAAACGTCTTATCCCTGCCAAGCCATACAGAAGTGCCAGAGAATCCTTTCCTCCGGAAATTCCTATAGCAATTCTGTCACCATCATCAATCATATTAAAATCATCTATAGCCCTTCTCACATAGCTATACAATCTTTGTAGCTTCATTTTCCCATTCTCCGTCGATATATATTAATCATTATTTTAGACCTATTGTCATACTTAACTTCATACTTAATTTTTTATCACTTGAATAAAATTTAGTCAATTTGCAATATACTACATAGGATAATACATAACATACTACATGAGAAAATACATGATATAATGAGCATTGCGACGGCCATGCTTGCATGAGCCGGCATAATGCGAATACCCTCATGGAGCCGTTAGGCGACATGAGATAATACATAATTGAATTATATCAATCTCATATTAGTTGCACTTACGAAAAATATTTTTGTAATTTTTAAAAATGAATTGACATATATTATATTGTTTGATATTATATTAGAGCGCGTTGACGCGCTACTAAATACAGCCATTTATTGGTAGGTCATTTAGGCACTGGAGATGTACTCAAGTGGCTGAAGAGGCGCCCCTGCTAAGGGTGTAGGTCGTTCGCGCGGCGCGAGGGTTCAAATCCCTCCATCTCCGTTATATTCCAGTTTAAGTATTATTCCTCGATAGCTCAATGGTTGAACACTGCGGCGAGTTCCCTGTTTCACTGTTGGGAGCTGGGATATTAAATATTATTCCTCGATAGCTCAATGGTTGAACACTGCGGCGAGTTCCCTGTTTTACTGTTGGGAGCTGGGATATACAATATTATTCCTCGATAGCTCAATGGTAGAGCACTCGGCTGTTAACCGAGTTGTTGTAGGTTCGAGCCCTACTCGGGGAGCTAAAATTAAATATGGCGCGATAGCCAAGTGGTAAGGCTCCGGTCTGCAACACCGTCATCGCCGGTTCAAATCCGGCTCGCGCCTCTAATAAAAAAAACTGATTCAATTTCTTGAATCAGTTTTTTTACCTTTATAGGAAAGTCCTTCGAACTTTCCTATAGGCACGCGCCTAACGGCACCTGCAAATATCCGAACAAACGCCGCTCTGCGGCTAGAGTGCTTCGCACTCTTTGTTCTTGTGGTATGTATTAAAGTCTGTTTTTGAAATTGACTGTGCACAAAAAACGAAATAGCAAATAGTGTGCAAGAATATCTTGCACAAAAACTTGATAATTAGTATAATGTGTACGATGGAGGTGCATATATGAAGCTTAAAAGAGAAACATATCTTGAGCAAATAAGACCATATTATGATTCTGATATAATAAAAGTAATTACAGGTGTTCGAAGATCCGGAAAATCTATTTTGCTTGATACAATAAGGGAAGAATTATTAGATAATGGAATAAGTGAAAACCATATAATTTTTATCAATTTCGAGGATATGGATTATGATTATCTTGTTGATGCTTCAGATTTGAATAAAGAAATTAAAAGTAGAATTCTTGATGATGAAAAATACTATATTTTTTTAGATGAGATTCAGCATATTGAAAGCTTCGAGAAAGCATTAGCTTCATTTAGGGCAACACTTAATGTATCCATTTTTGTTACCGGTAGCAATTCAGCATTGCTTTCAGGAGAACTTGCTACTCTGCTTACAGGGAGAACTGTTGAGTTTGAGATTTTCCCTTTTTCTTTTTTCGAAATGAAGCAGTATTTTGAACTAAATAATAAAGAGTTTACTGATGATTTGTTTATGGATTATTTAAAATGGGGCGGTTTTCCGCTTCGATTTGATTATTCAGAAGAGTCGGCAGTTCATAAATACTTAATGAATTTGTATGAGAGTATCGTCAATAGGGATATTGTAGGAAAGACGAAAAGTGCTGATAAAAAGGCATTTATGGATATCTCATTATATATTCTTGCAAATGCCGGAAAAGAATTATCTATTGAAAACATCATTGAAACGTATAAGAAGAATAACAAATTAATCTCAAAGCGTACTATATATAACTACTTGGAACGTATGAAAAAAGCATATTTGATTCATGGAGTAGGAAGATATAACATTGTTGGGAAGTCAGCATTAAGCAATAAGGAAAAACAATATGCTGTTGATGTGGGATTTAGGACAATAAATACAAACACAATTAACTATGAGGATACATTCTTTTTAGAAAACATCATATATAACGAATTGCGGACAAGGGGATTTACTGTATTTGCCGGTAAAACATATAAGGGAGAAATTGATTTTGTTGCAATAAAGAACGGAAAGAAATGCTTCATACAGGTTTCATATCTTTTATCAAGCGAAGAGACCATAAAAAGAGAATTTGGTGCATATAGCAAAATAACCGATGCATCACCTAAATATGTT